>JBJHAU010000154.1:0-5760 GCA_050480665.1 Alphaproteobacteria bacterium
TGGCGTCGCCGCCAATCGCGGGCTCAGGATGGCGCTCGAAACCCTTGCCGAAGAGGCCGGTCTTGTCTTCGCCGCACCGCCGCCGGCCCTGTGCACCGACAATGGCGCCATGGTGGCCTGGGCCGGGGTGGAACGGCTCCGCCGGGGCCTGACCGACCCGCTGGACTTCAAGCCCCGCCCGCGCTGGCCGCTGGACGAGGTCACCGCCTGAATCCCTGCCTGAACCCTTGCGCCCCGGCCGGAGTGCAGAAACAATGCCGGGCAGCGCCCGTTCCATCGCAATGCCCGTTCCCGGAAAGATGAAGGATTCCATGTCTGCCCAACCGGATCTCGACGTTCTTGGCCTGTTTTCGACGCCGGTGGTGGTGGCCACCCTGCCCCTTTCCGACGAGGCAAACCGCGCTCTGGCCACGACCATCCTTGCCAGGGAAGGGGAAGGCGGCGGGGTTCGCCTGTCCAATCTGCTGGGCTGGCAGTCCGAAGATGATTTCGAGCGCTGGAGCGGCGCCGAGGGCGCCATGGTTCTGGACTGCGCGAGGGCCCTTTGCGACCGGCTGAGCGGTGATCGCCAGGGCAACCGCGTGGCCGTGCCCTGGGCGGTGAATGCCTGGGCCAATGTGAACCGGCAGGGCCAGGGAAACGAGGCGCATGCGCATCCGGGCAGCTTCCTTTCCGGCTGCTATTATGTCGACGATGGCGGCATCGCCGAGGATCCTTCGCTCGGGGGCGCGTTGCGGCTGATCGATCCGCGCGGGGTGGCGCCGGCGATGTATGCGCCGGAACTGGCCGTGGCGCTGTCGGGTTGCGCCACCGCCGGGGCGGCGGAGCTGATCCAGCCCCGACGCGGCCAGGCGGTGCTCTTTCCCTCCTGGCTGATGCACAGTGTGCGGCCCTATCTCGGCACGGGAACGCGGATTTCCGTCGCCTTCAATTTCTGGCTGCCCACCAATGGCGGAAAGGATTCCCGATGAGCCTTGACCGGATCGACATCATCGGCGCCGGCGCCTGGGGCACGGCGCTGGCTCTTCGCGCGGCCGAACGCGTCCCGGACGTGCGGCTCTGGGCCTTCGAGCCGGAGGTGGCCGAGGCCATCAACACCCGACACCGGAACCCCCGCTATCTGGAGGGTGTGGTGCTGCCGGACAGGATTCGCGCCAGCGCCGACCTTGGCGAGATCGGCCGGGGCGAGGCGCTGCTGCTGGTCACCCCCGCCCAGCATCTGCGCCGGATCTGCGAAGCCCTGGCCGGCAGGATCGATGCCGCCTGCCCGGTGGTGATCTGCGCCAAGGGAATCGAACAGGAAAGCGGGCTTCTGCTTTCGGAAATCGTCGGCGATCTGCTTCCCGATTCACCGCTGGCGGTACTCTCCGGCCCCACCTTCGCCCGCGAGGTGGCCGAGGGCAGGCCCACCGCGATCACCCTGGCCGCCGCCGAGCTGCCTCTGGCGGAAAACCTGGCCGAGGCCCTGGGCGGAGCCGCTTTCCGCCCCTATGCGGCCGACGATATCATCGGGGCCGAGATCGGGGGCGCCATCAAGAATGTGATCGCCATCGCCTGCGGAATCACCGAAGGCCTTGGCCTTGGCAACAATGCCCGGGCAGCGCTGATCACCCGCGGGCTGGCGGAAATGACCCGGCTTGCCGTGGCCAAGGGGGGGCGGGCGGAAACCCTGGCCGGGCTTTCCGGCCTTGGCGATCTGGTGCTGACGGCAAGCTCCGAACAATCTCGGAATTTCGCCCTTGGCCTGGCCATCGGCCAGGGACGCCGCCCGGCCGATGTGCTGGCCGAGCGCCATACCGTGGCGGAAGGGGCCTATACCGCCGCCGCCGCCGTCCGACTGGCCGACGCCCTGAGGATCGAGATGCCGATCTGCGCCGCCGTGGATCGCATCATCAACGCAAGCCAGCCGCTGGATCAGGCGATCGCCGAGCTTCTTTCCCGCCCGTTCCGCCGCGAGGGCTTCTGATGTCCCGAAGGATGACCCGCCCCCTGTTCGTGCCCCCTTGCAGGCAAGGTCCGGGATGTCTTCCTGAAGGGGTTCTTTTTGAAGGGTTTCGGCCTTCCAGTTTCCTCACCACCTGTTCCGGGAGCCTGCCATGCTGTTCATGATCGTCAACCGCGACCGGAAGGATGGCCTGAAAACGCGCCTTGCCGTGCGCGAAACCCATCGCGCCTGGCTGCGGCAGGCCGGGCAGACCCTGCATCTGGCCGGGCCGATCCTGGACGAGGATGGCGAAACCCCCATCGGCAGCCTCTTGATCATCGAGGCCGAAAGCCTGGAGGCGGCCCGCGCCTTCGCCGCCCGCGATCCCTATGCCGAGGCCGGGCTGTTCGCCAGTTCCCGCGTCGATCCCTGGATCCGCACCTTTCCCGAAGCCTGAACCCGAAGCCTGAACCCTGTGTCGAGGGCCGGGGCCATCCCCTGCCCGACCCGCCCGCAAAGGAGAGTTCGATGAAGACCTGGCTGTTCAAATCCGAACCCGGCGCCTATTCCTGGGACGATCTGGTTCGCGATGGCCGCACCGGCTGGGACGGGGTGCGCAACCATCAGGCCAACAACAACATGAAGGCCATGACGGTCGGCGATCTCGGCTTCTTCTACCATTCGGTGAAGGAGAAACGGATCGTCGGGGTTGTCGAGGTGGCCGGGCCCCACACCCTTGATTCCAGCGATCCGACGGGGCGCTTCGGCATGGTGACCGTGACCCCCGTCGAGGCGGCGCCCGAACCGGTCGGGCTTGGGACGATCAAGGCCGATCCGGCCCTCGCCGGCATGGCGCTGGTGCGCCAGTCCCGCCTTTCGGTTCTGCCGGTCTCGGCAGCGGAATGGAAACGGCTTTGCACGATGGCCGGGCTTGCCCATCTGGCCGGGGGCCGAAAATCCCGCCGATGAGCCTGCACGCGCCGCCCCGGATCGGCCCGGGCGCTCTCCTCTGCCATGTCGACGAGCTGGACGATCCGGGCAGCCGGGCCTTCACCCTGGTCTTCGAGGATGGGCACGCGCTGGATATCTTCCTTGTGCATGCCCGTGGCCTCTTTCGTGCCTATGTCAACGATTGTCCGCATCAGCGCCTGCCGCTCAACTGGCAAACCGACCGGTTCCTGACCCATGATCGCCAGCGCATTCTTTGCGTCATGCACGCAGCCACCTTCGCGATCGAGACCGGCGAAGCCCTGAGCGGGCCGATGCCCCTGTCCTGTGCCCTGACGCCGGTGCCGATCCGCCGCGACGGCAGGCGGATCCTTCTGGCCCGGGAAGGGCTTCCCCGCCACGCCGGTTGAGGCGGCGCGTCTCCCCGGGCCTCGCCCCGTCCTGCCCGGGCTTGTGTCGTGATCTCCGGATCGGACAGGGCTTTGTCGGATGGCCGGATTCGGCCATAATCGGCGGCAAGCGGCAGCCGGGATCGTGGATTGCCGCCAACAGGGAGCCAGAAGGATACCGATCATGGCCAGCACCCCTTCGCCAGACCTCATTCCCGTGCCGGAGGCCCTTGCCCGATCCGCCTGGATCGACGAGGCCCGCTACCGCGCGATGTATGAGGCCTCGATCCGCGATCCCGAGACCTTCTGGGGAGAACAGGGCCGGATCCTCGACTGGATTCGCCCCTATGGCCGGGTCAAGAATGCCAGCTTCGATGGCGAGATCGACATTCGCTGGTACGAGGATGGCCAGCTTAATGCCTGCGCCAACTGTGTCGACCGCCATCTGCAAACCCGCGCCGACGCGATTGCGATTCTCTGGGAAGGTGACGATCCCTCCGAGCAGGCGGCCATCACCTATCGGGAGCTCCATGGCCATGTCGGCCGCTTTGCCAATGTGCTGAAGTCCATGGGTGTCGCCCGCGGCGACAGGGTCACCCTTTATATGCCGATGATCCCCGAAGCCGCCTATGCCATGCTGGCCTGCGCCCGGATCGGCGCGATCCATTCCGTGGTGTTCGGCGGGTTTTCGCCAGAGGCCCTGGCCGGGCGGATCACCGATTGCGAATCGCGCTGGCTGATCACCGCCGACGAGGGCCTTCGCGGGGGGCGAACGATCCCGCTCAAGGCCAATGCCGACCAGGCCATGGCGCAATGCTCCCGGGTCGAGGCCTGTCTTGTCGTCCGCCGCACCGGCGGCACGATCCCCTGGGTCGAGGGGCGCGATTTCTGGTATCACGAGGCGGCGGCCCGGGTCTCGGCAGACTGCCCGCCCGAGGTGATGAATGCCGAGGATCCCCTGTTCATCCTTTATACCTCCGGCTCGACCGGCAAGCCCAAGGGCGTCCTGCACACCACCGGCGGCTACCTGGTCTATGCGGCGCTGACCCACCGCCTTGTCTTCGACCATCACGAGGATGACATCTACTGGTGTACCGCCGATGTCGGCTGGGTCACCGGGCACAGCTATGTGGTCTACGGCCCGCTGGCCAATGGCGCGACGACGCTGATGTTCGAAGGCGTGCCCAATTATCCCGACAGCGGGCGCTTCTGGCAGGTGGTGGACAAGCACAAGGTCTCGCTTTTCTATACCGCGCCTACCGCCATCCGGGCCCTGATGCAGGGCGGCGATTCTCCGGTCCGCGCCACATCCCGCGCAAGCCTCCGGATTCTCGGCACGGTCGGCGAGCCCATCAACCCCGAGGCCTGGCGCTGGTATCACCGGGTGGTGGGCGATGGCCGCTGCCCCATCGTCGACACCTGGTGGCAGACCGAAACGGGGGGCATCATGATCTCGCCGCTGCCCGGCGCCACGGCGCTGAAGCCCGGATCGGCCACCTTGCCCTTCTTCGGCGTCCGGCCGGAACTTTGCCATCACGACGGCACCCCGGTCGAGGGCGAAGGGGTCGGCAATCTCTGCCTGCTCGATTCCTGGCCCGGCCAGATGCGCAGTGTCTATGGCGATCATTCCCGCTTCAAGGCCACCTATTTCAGCCGGTTTCCCGGAAAATACTTCACCGGCGACGGGTGCCGGCGCGACCGTGACGGCTATTACTGGATCACCGGGCGGGTCGATGACGTGCTGAATGTTTCCGGCCACAGGCTGGGCACCGCCGAGGTGGAAAGCGCCCTTGTCGCCCATCCTGCGGTCTCGGAAGCGGCGGTGGTCGGCTATCCCCATGACATCAAGGGGCAGGGACTCTATTGTTACGTGACCCTGATGGCGGGCAGCGAGCCTTCCGAAGCCCTGCGCGACGCGCTGATCCAGCAGGTGCGCAAGGAGATCGGGCCGATCGCCACCCCCGATGTGATCCAGTGGGCGCCGGGGCTGCCCAAGACCCGTTCCGGGAAGATCATGCGAAGAATCTTGAGAAAGATCGCGGAAAACGATACCGAAACCCTGGGAGATACCTCGACCCTCGCCGATCCCGGCGTGGTCGCGGATCTTGTCGCCAACCGACCGGTTCCGAATCCCGGCAAGTCCGGGAATTCAGGGGAAGGATCACGAACATGATGGATGAGAAGCTTCTGATCATCCTGCTTTCCACCTTCCTGCCGGCGATTGCCGTGGGCTATGTGCTGCGCACCAACGGCAAGACCCTCAACTTCGCGCTGTTCGGTGGCACCCTGGTCTATGTCGTCTCGGTGGCGATGACCTTCTTCCTGTTCTGGGCCTCGCCAAGGATCAACATGCCGGCCGATGATCTGGTTCTGCTTCTGCCGATCATCATCGGTGTGCTATTCTATTGGCTGCTCAAGGGCTCACGGATAGGAGATCAGTCATGACGCCACCCCGCGCCACCGTCCTTTCCCTTGCGGCGCTCGGAATGCTCTCGATCG
>JBJHAU010000155.1:0-5742 GCA_050480665.1 Alphaproteobacteria bacterium
CCGGCCCAAGGCCCACCCCGTGGATCGTTCCCGCCATCATTCGTGGCGATCCGCAAGGGCGTTGATGGCGGCCACGGTGACGGCACTGCCGCCAAGCCGCCCTTCGACGATGCAGCAGGGCACGGGTTGCGCCTGCCACAGTGCGGCCTTGGATTCCATGGCGCCGACAAAGCCGACCGGACAGCCGATGATCGCCGCCGGGCGTGGACAACCGGGATCTTCCAGCATGGTCAGCAGGTGGAACAGCGCCGTCGGCGCGTTGCCGATGGCCACGAGGGCTCCGTCCAGATACGGAATCCAGAGCGTCAGCGCGGCCGCCGAGCGGGTGGTTCCAAGGCTTCGGGCCAGGGCCGGAACCGAAGGATCCTGAAGGGTGCAAAGTCTCGGGTTGGCGGCGGGAAGGCGCGACACGGTGATGCCTTCGGCCACCATCCGCGAATCGCAGAGAATCGGGGCACCCTGTTCAAGAGCGCCCCGGGCCGCCGCCACGAATCCCGGTGCAAAATGCAGATGGGGGGCAAGGGCGACAAGCCCCAGCGCATGAATCATGCGCACGGCGACAGGCTCCTCATCGGCGGCGAAGCGTCGCAGATCGGCCTCCGCCCGGATGGTGGCGAAGGATTGCCGATAGATCTGCGCGGCATCGGTTTCATAGTGATAGGGCATCAGTGTTCCTCGAACCGGGCCAGGATCTGTTCTGGCGACAGCCCCCGGGCTTCCGGAGGGTCTCCCGCCCTCGCATGGCGGGCAAGATCGAATTCTCCGTCCCTTCCCGTCAGCACCAGATCGGCCGGTCGGGCCCGGGCGCAGCCCTTGGCGCAGCCGGAGACATGCAGCCTGCCTTCGACAAGGGGCGCAAGGCGGCGGGCCAGGCTGCGGGTCGGCACGCTTGCCTGGGGGCAGTAAGGCGCCCCGGGACAGGCATCGACACGGAGAAGCGGTGAATCTGCCTCCATGACAAGATCGAAGGGGGAAGAAGCCTTTGCCCCTTCCGCGATCAGCATGCGCCAGGGGGTGATCCGCAGTGCCCTTGCCTCGCTTGCGGCCATGAAGGCCTGAAGCGTATCGGCATCGGTGTGTCCGAAGGCGAGCCCCAGCACCTGCCCGCAGGGATGGGAACCCGGGCGGATCGGCGGGCGGGGGGGCATGGGGGATTCATCGCCCACAAGATCGGCGGGCAGACTTGCCGGATGACGCGCCATCCGGCCTGCGGCGCTGCCGCCGCTTTCGACGAACCATCCTGCGAGCGCGATCAGCGCCGGAATGGCTTCGCCATCGCGCAGGCTTCGCCCCATGGCGCGGCCGTCGGCCCGCAGGATCAGGCCGCCGCTTTCACCGCGTTCGATCCGGAAATCGGCGGGATCGTTGTGAAGGATCGGCGCGCTGCCGGCATCGATGGCAACGCCCAGCTTGTCGGGAAGCGGAGGCAGATCGGCAAGATGTTCGCTCAAACATCTGGCGAGCCTCCAGCTGTCGTCGCCTTCCACCCAGTCCGGAGCGATCAGGATGTTGCGCCGCCGTTCCGTATCGGCATCCGGATCGAGCAGTCCCAACCTTTCCAGACGCGCGTGAAGCTCCGCAAGGGCGGCCTCCCGAACGCCGCGAATCTGGAGATTCGCGCGGTTGGTCAGCTCGATCACCCCGGAGCCGGTGGCCCTGGCGGCCGCGCATAGCCCTTCCACTTCTGCCGCCTCAAGCCGGGCGAGGCGGGGGCGCAGCCGCACCAGATATCCGTCGCCGGAGCGAAGCGGGCGCCAGGCGCCGGGGCACCAGCCCTTGATCGCCGGTGCGCTCACCCGCCAAGCTCCGCCAGGATGGAATTGCGTCGGGTAGCCCAGAGCCCGGCCTTGAGCAGGGCCGAAAACCGGCCTTCCATGGCGTTCAGGGCCTCGGGGTTTTCCCGCGCGAGGAAGGCGCGCACCTCGGGATTGCCAAGGGTGGCCTCATGGTAAAGATCGAAAAGCTGCGGGGGCACCGTTCCCGACAGATGGGCGAAGGCGCCCAGATGTTCGAGTGTGGCGGCAATTTCCGCCCCGCCACGAAAACCGTGACGCATCATGCCGGCCACCCATGCGGGGTTGGCCGCCCTTGCGCGCACCACCCGGGCGATCTCTTCCCCAAGCCGGCGCGCCCGGGGCGCCTCCGGGCGGCTCGCATCAAGGTGATAGAGCGTGGCATCGCCGCCGGCAAGGGACTGGGCCGCGGCGAATCCTGCCTCATGGGCGGCATAATCCTCGGCCAGAAGCAGATCGGTTTCGGGCAGATCCTGAAGATGGACAAAGGCCTCCGTGGCGGCTACCCGCTCGCGGAGCCCGGCGGGATCGAAGGCCTCTCGATCCAGGGCGTGGGATGAGGCGGCAAGCCAGGCCTTCCCCGCCGCAAGGCGTGTGGCCTCGCTGTAGGTGTCGATCGTTTCCCCGAGGCCAAGACCGTAATGGCCCGGCGCCGGGCCATAGACCCGCGCCTGCGGAGGGCGGGCGGCAAAGGGATTCCAGTCGGGAGATTCCGCGCGCGCCGCCAGGGCCCGAACGGCCTGGCCGAACAGGGCGACAAGATCGGGAAAGACATCGCGGAACAGCCCGGACACCCGCAGGGTGACATCAAGGCGGGGGCGGTCGAGCATGGCGAGGGGCAGGATTTCGATGCCGGTAACCCGCTCGGTGCCGGAATCCCATCGGGGCTTCACGCCAAGAAGATGCAGGGCCATGGCGAACTCTTCTCCGGCGGTACGCATGGTGGCGCTGCCCCAGAGATTGACAAGCAAGGATCGCGGCCATTCGCCGTGATCCTGCAGATGACGGCGCAACAGCTCTTCCGCAAGCCTGACGCCCTGGACATGCGCCGTTTGCGAGGGCACGGCGCGCGGATCGATGCTGAACAGGTTGCGCCCCGTGGGCAGCACATCCTGCCGCCCGCGATAGGGCGATCCGGCGGGCCCCGGAGGCACGAAGCGGCCTGACAGGGCGGTCAGAAGCCCCTGTCTCTCGGCCTCGCCCTCCTGCCCGCGGCCGAAGACATGCAGCCCTTCTCCGAACCGGCTCTCCTTGATGTCGCAGACGAAACGATCGATCCGGGTGATCGCCTCGGCCACGCTTACCGCCCGTTCCAGCCCCAGCTCGGCGGCCAGTCCACGGGCTTCGGCCTCGTCGCGGATGTCCTTCTGCAGGCGATCCCGGCGGGCGGGATCAAGGCCGTCGGCATTGGAAAACTCGTCCAGCAGGGCTTCAAGCCGGGCGAGGCCGGCGGATGGGCCAGCTTCGGCGAGCGGGGGCGGCAGATGACCGAGCGTCACCGCGCCAAGACGGCGCCTGGCCTGGGATGCCTCGCCGGGATCGTTCACGATGAAGGGATAGATCATCGGCAGGGGGCCGATCAGCGCCTCGGGCCAGCAGGAGTCTGAAAGCGCCACCGATTTTCCCGGAAGCCATTCCAGCGTGCCATGGGCCCCCACATGAATCACCACATCGGCCTGCTCGCGAAGCCACAGATAGAAGGCCACATAGCCATGCCGCGGGCAAAGCCCGACATCGTGATAGTCGGCCTCGCGCCGGTCGCGGCGGCCCCGTTCGGGTTGCAGCGCCACAAGCCCCTTGCCGAACCTGACAGCGGCGAATTGGAAGGCTCCGTCGCGGCAGGCCGGATCATCCTCGGGCCGCCCCCAGGATTCGGCCAGCGTGGCGCGAAGGGATTCGGGAAGCCGCGCCAGAGCCTGCTCATAGGCTTCCAGCGGCCAGGCGATCCGATCAGAGGCGAGGGCCGCCGCCAGGGGATCGGGCCCGGCCTCGTCCTTTCGCAGCGAAGGGGAAAGGGAAGGGAAAGGGGAAAGGGAAGGATCGCTCTGATGGTCCGGGTCGGTAGGGGCTTCGGCCATGTCGTAGCCCCGGGCGCGAAGGTCGGACAGGATGGCGCGGGCGCTTTCAAGCGGATCGAGCCCCACGGCATGGGCCATGTTCCAGCCCCGGCCGGGATAGGTGGACAGCACCAGCGCCGGCCTCAGCGAACGGGGCGGGAGATCGGCCAGCCGGATCCATCCTGTCACCCGATCAGCAATCGCCGCGATGCGGCCGGGATCGGCCCGATGGGCGGCCCGGGAGAATTCCAGATCCGGATCGCGGGGGGCGAGATCCTTGAAACTGGCGACCCCGGCAAAAAGGCGCCCGTCCACCTCGGGAAGCGCCACATGCATCGCCAGATCCGCGGGGGAAAGTCCGCGTGCGGACTCTTCCCATGCTTCGCGCGGGTTGGTGGCGAGAGCAATCTGGAACACTGGCACGTCGGCCGTTTCCAGCACCGCATGGCCGGTTTCATCCTGAGCCGAGAAGGCGGTGGCATTGATCACGGCAGAAGGGGCAAGGGTTCTGATCCAGCGGCTGAGCCATCCCCGCGACGGGCCATCCTTCAGGGAGGAAACAAACAGGCCGAGAACATCGTAGCCCCTGGTTTCAAGGGCGCGGGCAAGGGCTTCAATCGGGTCCAGATCGGCAGCGGCGAGGTAGGCACGATAGAAGACGAGAAGTATCCGGTGCCGTCTGCTGGTCAGGGCGAAGGCGGCGGGGCAGGTTCCGGAGTCTGCCTCTGTCCAGCCGCCGACCATGGCGACGCCGCGCACGCCGCGCACCGGGGCCGCGTAAAGGCCCGAGGCCAGCGCCATCTGTTGCAGGGCGGCCTGGGCCGAGATCGCCCCCCCCTGATCGCAAAGCTGTTGCAGGCGCCTGAGGGTGCTGCGGGGCAGGGTGGATGCCGCATCGAGCTGGGGATCGGGACGGCCGTCGGCGCTCAGCACCGCGAGGGCAATGCCCTTCCTCGCTGCCAGGGTGCGCAGCTGGGCGAGGCCATGGGACCAGTAGGGTTCGCCGCCGATCAGCCGAATCAGGATGCCACGGGCACCGGAAAGCGTGGCCTCGACATAGGTGTCGATCGACAGCGGATGTCTGAGGGCGGCAAGATTGGCAAGCCTGAGGGAGGGAAGGGTTCCTTCGGCCCGGTGCCATCCTGCCGCGAACGCCCCGAGATCGCTGTCGGAAAACGACAGAACCACCAGATCTGCGGCGTTCTGGCCCAGATCGATGGGGGGCGCCGTTTCCTCCAGCCCGTGGCTTTCGCGGAACAGGATGTGCATGGCCTAGTCCTTCAGGGCGGCCCGGATCGCGGCGGCATCGACATGATCCCGTTCGGCGATGATCACCAGACGGCCGAGGCGCGGCTCTTCTGCCTTCCAGGGACGATCATACTGATGGCGAACGCGCGCTCCCACCGCCTGCACCAGAAGGCGCAGCGGCTTGCCGGTCACGGCGGCATGCCCCTTGATGCGCAGGATCGAATGCATCTCGGCAAGTCTGGAAATCCTTTCCGCGAACAGGGCGGGATCATCGATCTCGCCCATTTCGACGATGATCGTCGCGAAATCATCATGCTCGTGATCGAGATCATCTTCATGATGCGAAGGGCGAGCGGCCAAATCGTCTTCCGCCGCCATGCCCAGTCCCAGAAGCACGGCGGGATCGCCCATGCCTTCGGTGACTTCAAGGATCGGCACCGGGCGCGGTGCTTCGGCGGCGACGATGTCCCGGGCCCGGGCAAGGCCTTCGGGCCCGGCAAGATCGGGCTTGGTCAACAGCACCAGATCGGCACAGGCGATCTGATCCTCGAACACTTCCGACAGCGGCGTTTCATGATCGATGCTCTCATCGGCCTCGCGCTGGGCCGCCACGGCCGCCGGATCGGGGGCGAACCGCCCCAGAG
>JBJHAU010000156.1:0-5622 GCA_050480665.1 Alphaproteobacteria bacterium
CCCAGGGCGCCGGCTGAGTTCCATGGCCGAGAACAGGGTTCCGGCCGCATGATCATCGGGCAGGGAATGCCGCGCCCATTTCAGAAGATCATGGCCCAGATCGCGGTGGGCGGCACGATCCCAATGCTCTGCGAGCGCTGCGCCAAGGCGCCTTGGATGGTCGAACGAGACGCCCTGAAAAAGGAATGGCCGTTCCGCCGTTTCCCGAAGGGCCTGGATGCGCGGTTTCGGGCGTCTGTCGTGCAGCCAGGCGAACACATCGTCCAGGGCCCACCGGCGATCGGTGCGATCTTCCAGAAGCCCGCGAAGAATCTCCCTCAACGCTGCCGGAAGACGATGTGCGCCGACCAGAGCCGCATAGGAGCCGCGGGTAATCCGCTCGGCAAGCAGGGTGCGACGGTCGCGGCCATGGGCCGGATCGGAACGAAGATGCAGGGCGAGCACCGTGACTCCAAGAGCATAGAGATCATCGGCAATGCACCCGCCGCTGCGTCCGGCCGGTTCGGCCATCAGCTGTTCCACCGTTTCGAAAGCCGGAGGAAGGGTTGATCCGGGCGGGGCGGAAACGCATTCCCCAAGCTGCACGAGACCGCCATCTTCCTTCCTGAAATGCAGATTCATCGGATGAATCGCCCGATGGGTCAGATCGAGGTTCTCGAAGATGCGAAGAACCCGGGATGCGGGTTCGATCAGCTTGTGAATCAGGTCGGATTCATCAAGGTCCGGGTAGACCGGATCGATACGGGATACCAGGGCTGGTCCCGCAGGCCGATCGAACAGAAGGGCCAGGGATCGGCCTCCCCCCTCTGATCCGGGCCAGTCGACAATTCCCCATGCCACAAAGGAGATCAGATCCGGCAGGGGCAGGCTCTTCAGGGGATCGAAAAGCCGATGGCGGGGCACGACGGAAGGGTCGGGCAGAAGGGCCATCAAGGGCCGGTCGCCCATCAGGCGGTCGCTGGCCGCGAAAACCCGCGCATGGGGCAGCGCCAGAGACGGCAAGGGCTGATCGGGCCAGATATCGAAACGCCCGGCAAGCGAGAGGTTTGCCCCCATGCTCTCGGAATCCGGCGGCTCCGATGCCACCGCCGCCACGCTCATGCCTGACCCCCGTTTCCCGGCCCATCTTCGGCCGTTCTTCCCTTCTGTCAGGGAAAGGAAAACGAGGCGTTAACGGCAAGGCATTAAAGGTCTTTTTTTTACCTGTTCAAGGAGGATCCGGAAGGGGATCAGCACGGCAGCAGGACGGCCGATCCATCCCTCAATCGGCAAAGGGATCGGATACCAGGATGGAATCCTCACGCTCCGGGCTGGTGGAGAGCATGCTGACAGGCGCGCCGATCAGTTCCTCGATCCTTCGCACATACTTCACGGCTGTTGCCGGAAGATCGGCCCAGCTTCGGGCTCCACGGGTGGTTTCCGACCAGCCTTCAAGGGATTCGTAAACGGGTTCGACCTCGGCCTGGGCGCTGGCGGAAGACGGGAAGTAGTCGATTTCGCGCCCCTGAAGCCGATAGCCGGTGCAGACATGAAGGGTATCGAACCCATCCAGCACATCAAGCTTGGTCAGGGCAATGCCATCGATTCCTCCGGTCCGCACCGCCTGACGCACCATGACCGCATCGAACCAGCCACACCGGCGCTTGCGGCCGGTGACGGTCCCGAATTCATGGCCGCGCGTACCCAGCCTCTCGCCCGTGGCGTTGTCCTGTTCCGTGGGAAAGGGACCGGAGCCGACACGGGTGGTATAGGCCTTGGTGATGCCCAATACCCTGTTCACCGCACCGGGCCCGACACCCGAGCCGGTCGCCGCCTGGCCGGCCACGGTGTTGGAAGAGGTGACAAAGGGATAGGTGCCATGATCGACATCGAGCATCGCCCCCTGGGCGCCCTCGAAAAGAATCCGCCGCCCGGCCCGACGCTGATCATCAAGGAAGGCCCCGCCCCTTGCGGCATAGGGCAGGATGGCCGGGGCAATGGCCTGAAGTCGTTCGAGAGTCTCCGCCTTGTCCACCTCGCTCGCGCCCAGACCGCGAAGCAGCGCATTGTGGTGGAACAGAAGCTGATCCAGGCGCCGGGACAATCCCTCCGGGTCGGCCAGGTCGCAAACCCGCACGGCACGGCGCCCGACCTTGTCTTCATAGGCCGGGCCGATGCCCCTTCCGGTGGTGCCGAGACGCTGGCCGCCTCGTGCCTCTTCCAGCGCCTTGTCGAGGTGCTGATGCAGCGGCAGGATCAGCGTCGCCGTTTCACAGAGAAGAAGCTGGCGCGGCGTGACCTCGATCCCCTGCCCGGCGAGGGTCTCGATCTCGGCCAGAAGGGCCCAGGGATCAACGACAACACCGTTGCCGATCACCGAGAGCTTGCCGGGGCGCACAACGCCCGAGGGAAGCAGGCTCAGCTTGTAGGTGACACCGTCGACAACCAGGGTATGGCCTGCGTTGTGCCCCCCCTGGAACCGAACCACGATATCGGCCCTTTCCGAGAGCCAGTCGACGATCTTCCCCTTGCCTTCATCCCCCCACTGGGAACCGACCACCGCGACATTCGCCATTCCATCTACCTTTCGTTGAGCGCATCCGGAACGCCACCGGACAGAACATGGCTGCATTTGAGGCGGCGAGCCTCGGCCCTGATAGCCGCGTCGTCGCCATCATCCTCCAGGGCGGGAATGACGATCCAGCCTTCCTTCTTCAGCGCAAGCCGCTGGGCCATCCCGGTTCCCGCAGGCAGATAAAGCCGCAGCGGCGAGGGCGGTTCCGGCAGGGCGGGCAGGATCGTATCCATGAACAGGGTGAACCCGGTGGCGGGTTCCCCTTTTCCCCTGCCATCGACAATCCCGATCCCGGCACCATTGCCGGCCGCCGTCGTGCCATGGGCGCCCCCGCCGGCCAGATAGCGCCCGCCACGGCCGATTTCGCCACGCACGGCCCGGGAGAAGAACACGAAGGTCACGCCGCAATGATATTCGAATCCGCGATTCTCGACGGGATCGATGGTGAGCTGAACCTCTGGCGCCTCCTGCGAGACCATGCCGACCACTTCGGCAAGGCGCGCGCAGGCCTCACGGCCCTCGGCGGGAAGGGGAAGCGCTTCAAGGGCCGAAAGGGACAGGGCCGCCGGGCCGCAGGCCCGCAGCAGGGGAAGAAAGGCCTCGGCCGCCTTGCCGCCCCGGGCAGACAGGGCGCTCGCATCCTTGCGGTCGAGACAGGCTCTCACATGCTCGGCTTCCTCCTCTTCCATTCCCATTTCAGCCATCATCATCGGGACCAGGCTGGGAATGTTCAGATCGATGCTCAGATCGGCGATGCCCAGATCGCTCAGAGCCTCACAGGCGAGAAGAATCACTTCCGCATCGGCCCGCGGGCTGAGGCTGCCGATCAGCTCCACCCCCGCCTGGCCGACCTGCCGTTCCGGGCGCATCTGGGTTCCCGAAACCTGAAGAACCTGGCCGGCATAGCACAGGCGCAAGGGGCGAGCCTCGTGAGCAAGGCGGGTTGTCGCGATCCGGGCGGCCTGAAGGGTCATGTCGGCGCGCAGACCCAGCATGGCATGGGAGACAGGATCCATCAGCCGAAAGGTCTGCTGGGTCATGGCAACCCCGGCCCCGCCGAGCAGGCTTTCCTCGAATTCCAGAAGCGGCGGCTTGATCTGCTCGTAGCCGGCCATCCGGAAACTCCGGAGAAGACGGGTCACGCTGTCGGCCTCGAAACCGGCCTGGGGCGGCAGCCCGTCGAGCATCCCCGGCGGCAGCAGCCCCCTGGATGTGGTCTCGCTCATGATCCGTTCCCTGACCTCATTCCGGGCCTCATTCCGGGCCCCATTCCGGGTCCCGTTCCATTCCCTGACCCCACCAGGGCTCTCCGCCCCATGAAGCCTCTCCGACGCGCCCCGGCCCGCGCCGGACACGATCCTCGCGCCGGGATGCTGTGGAGGTTTACTAGACCGTTTGTCACCGGACGGCAATCGCCTTGCCCGGGAGGCTGGCGTGAAGGTCTTGCCTGAAGGTCTGGGCTAAAGGTGCAGCGACTCCGCCTGAATCACATTGGGCAGGGCGCGTACCTTGGCCAGGGTAGGCTCGTCGAGGGATTCATCGGTGAGAACGATGGCGATCGCATCCCCGCCGGCCCTGGAACGCCCCAGCTCGAAGGTGGCAATGTTGATCCCCGCATCGGACAGGGTCATCCCCAGACGGCCGATGAAGCCCGGCTTGTCCTTGTTGCGGACGAACAGCATATGCCTGCCGAACTCGGCCTCGAGCGGGATCCCGTTCACTTCCACCAGCCGGGGCTTGTTGTTGCTGAACAGGGTGCCGGAAACCGATTTCCGCCCTTCCGGAGTTTCCAGAGAAACCCGGATCAGCGACTGATAGTCGCTGTTGCGTTCATGGGTCGATTCGGTGATGTCGATATCGCGTTCACGGGCGATCAGCGGAGCGTTGACCATGTTCACGCTGTCCATCAGGGGCGAAAGCAGCCCCTTCAGCACAACCGCCGTCAGCGGCCTGATGTTCAGATCGGCCACATGGCCATCGTAATCGATGGTGACACTGGTAAAACCGCCCTTGCCTAGCTGGCCGGCGAACCCCCCGAGATCCTCGGCCAGACGCATGAAGGGCCTGAGTTTCGGCGCATCCTCGGCCGAAACCGAGGGCATGTTCAGGGCATTCACCACCGCCCCGGTCAGCAGGAAATCGGAAATCTGCTCGGCGACCTGCAGGGCCACATTCTCCTGGGCCTCGGTGGTCGCCGCTCCCAGATGCGGCGTGCAGACAACATTGTCGAAGGCAAAATAGGGGCTTTCCTTCGCCGGTTCGTTGCGGAACACATCGAAGGCGGCGCCGGCAATCTTTCCCGAGCGAAGGGCGGCGACCATCGCCTCTTCGACCACCAGCTCTCCCCGGGCGCAATTGATGATCCTCACCCCGTCCTTCATGCGGGTAATGGCTTCGGCATCGATCAGATCGCGGGTGGCATCGGTCAGGGGCGTATGCAGGGTGATGAAGTCGGCGCGGGCAAGGAGCGTGTCCAGTTCCACCTTCTCGACCCCGAGATCGAGCGCCCGTTCCGGCGTCAGGTAGGGATCATAGGCCACCACCTTCATCTTCAGGCCCAGGGCCCTGTCCGCAACGATGGAGCCGATATTGCCGCAACCAATCACGCCCAGGGTCTTTGCGGTCAGTTCCACCCCCATGAAGCGGTTCTTTTCCCACTTGCCGGCCCTGGTGGACTGGTTGGCCTCGGGAAGCTCGCGGGCGAGGGCGAACATCATGGCAATCGCGTGTTCGGCGGTGGTGATCGAATTGCCGAACGGCGTGTTCATGACGATCACCCCGCGTGATGTGGCGGCGTTCACATCGATGTTGTCGACACCAATCCCCGCGCGCCCGATCACCTTCAGGCGGGACGCGGCATCCAGAACCGCGCTGGTCACCTTGGTGGCCGAACGGACCGCGAGGCCATCATAGTCGCCGATACAGGCGATCAGGGCTTCGGGAGACAGGCCCGTCTTGAAATCCACCTCCAGACCGCGCTGTTCGAAGATGGCGATCGCCGCAGGGGACAACTCGTCGGATATCAGAACCTTGGGCATGACAGGATCCTCATGGAAAAGCGAAACCTC
>JBJHAU010000157.1:0-5569 GCA_050480665.1 Alphaproteobacteria bacterium
ACCAGTTCGTCGATGCCTATCTTCTGGTCGGCCGCTTTGTCGATCCCCGCGTGATGGAAAGGATCGAGCAGACAGAAACGGCCGTCAGCGCCTATCAGGCGATGGAACAGGTCCGTGGCGAGATGGAACTTCTGTTCGCCCTGATCTTTGCCATGGTGGCGCTGGTGCTTCTGTTTGCCGCCATTCTCGTCGGCCTGAACTTCGCAACCCGCCTCTCGCAACCCATCGCCGCCCTGGCCACGGCCGCAGACAGGGTCAGGGCAGGGGATCTCACGGCGAGGGTCGAGGCGGAAGGGGACGATGAAATCGGCATTCTTGGCCGAACCTTCAACCGGATGACCAGCCAGCTCGAAACCCAGCGAAGCGAACTGGTGAATGCCAATGCCCAGATCGACGAGCGTCGCCGGTTCATCGAAGCGGTGCTGGGTGGTGTTTCGGCGGGCGTTGTGGGGCTGGACGGCGAGGGCCGCATCCGGTTTCCCAACCAGTCGGCTTCCCGGATCATGGATGTCGATCTGACGGAACGAATCGGCCAGCCGATCGAGGATCTTGTGTCCGAGATGGGGGGGCTTCTCGAACGATCCGCCCTCAATCCCGGCCAGAATCAGGTGGCGGAGATCGAGATCCATCGCCAGGGCAGGGTGCGAACCCTTCTGGTTCGTGCGGTGGCCGAGGCCCAGGCCGAGCGGGTGTCCGGTTATGTCGTGACCTTCGACGACATCACCGCGCTGATCTCGGCGCAGCGCCAGGCCGCATGGTCCGATGTCGCGCGACGGCTGGCTCATGAGATCAAGAATCCGCTGACCCCCATCCAGCTCTCGGCCGAGCGTCTGCGAAGACGCTACCTCTCCCAGATCGAGAGCGACAGCAAGACCTTTTCCGACTGTATCGACACGATCATCCGTCAGGTGGATGACATCGGCGCGATGATCAACGAGTTTTCGGCCTTTGCCCGGATGCCGGCACCGGTTCTGAAAGCGGCCGATCTTTGTGATGTGATCCGCCATGTGGCGATACTTCAGAAAGGGGCGAATCCGGGCATTCGCTACGACATCGACCTGCCCGACACGCCCGTTTCCCTTCTGTGCGACGAGCGGCAGGTTGCCCAGGCGGTCACCAATCTGATGCAGAATGCCGCCGATTCCGTTGGCGCCCGCATGAAGGAAACCGGGGCGGACGGCACCATCCGGGTGACAATCCTTCAAACGGGGGCCACCATCAGGATCGAGGTCAGCGATGACGGGCTTGGCCTTCCCGACGGGGTCGGTCGCGATCTGACCGATCCCTATGTGACCACACGGGCGGAGGGCACCGGGCTCGGACTTGCCATCGTCAAGAAGATCATGGAGGATCACGGCGGCGAGGTGGAACTGGTCTCGCGGCAGGATGTGCGCGGGGCGCGAATCAGCCTTGTCTTTCCGGCCGATCACGCCCAGATTGCCGCGGAAGGCCCGGCCTCGGGCGGCTTATCGGTGGCGGGCATGTCCCATGGATCATGATGTACTGATCGTCGATGATGAAAGCGATATCCGGCTCCTTGTGGGCGGAATCCTTTCCGATGAAGGGTATCGAACGCGTGAGGCCGGCGATGTCGAGACGGCCCTGAAGGAGATCGATTCCCGGGTTCCCGACCTGCTGATTCTCGACGTCTGGCTTCAGGGAAGCCGGATCGACGGTCTGGAAATGCTGGGAATCCTGCGTGTCCAGTATCCCGAATTGCCGGTCGTCGTCATTTCCGGCCATGGCAACATCGAAACGGCGGTCACCGCGATCAAGCGCGGGGCCTACGACTATCTGGAGAAACCCTTCAAGGCCGACCGGCTGCTGCTGCTCGCCGAGCGGGCCATCGAGGCTTCACGGCTTCGGCGCGAGAACATGGAACTGCGCAAGCGGGCCGGGGGCGAGGCGGTGATGGTAGGCGAATCCGCCGCCCTTCGTGCGGTTCGTGCGGCCATTTCCAAGGTTGCACCGACCGGATCAAGAGTTCTCGTGACGGGACCGGCCGGGGTCGGCAAGGAGGTTGTGGCCAGGCTGATTCACGATCAGTCCAAAAGGGCGGCAGCCCCCTTCGTTGCGGTCAACTGCGCGACCATGCGTCCCGATCGTCTCGAGATCGAGCTGTTCGGCGCCGAGGCCGGGGTTCAGGGCGCGGGGCTTCCGCGGCATCCCGGGGTGTTCGAGAATGCTCACAAGGGAACCCTGTTTCTTGATGAGGTCGGTGACATGCCCAAGGAAACCCAGGGCAAGATCGTGCGCGCCCTTCAGGAACAGACCTTCGAAAGGGTCGGGGGCAACAGCCTGATCGAGGTCGATGTCCGGGTGATCGCCGCCACCAGCCGCGATCTCGAGAGGGAGATCGCCGAAGGGCGCTTCCGCGAGGATCTCTATTACCGGCTGAATGTGGTGCCGATCCAGGTGCCGCCCCTTGCGGCCAGACGTTCCGACATTCCCGCACTCGTGAGCCATTTCATGGCCCGGTCGGCGCGGTCGTCGGGGCTTCAGGAACGTCGCCTCGGCGAGGATGCGATGGCGGCGCTGCAGGCCTATGACTGGCCCGGGAATGTGCGCCAGCTTCGCAATGTCGTGGAATGGCTTCTGATCATGGCGCCCGGTGACAGGCAGGGGCTGATTCATGCGGCCGACCTTCCTGCGGAGCTGATGGCCGAAGGTCGATCCGGGGCGGGCACCGGCGGTGCCGAGCATACGCTTGCCCTCGACATGCGCGCGGCCCGGCAGCGCTTCGAGCGCGATTATCTGAAGGCTCAGCTGAACCGTTTCGGAGGCAATATCTCGCGCACGGCGGAATTCATCGGGATGGAGCGTTCGGCCCTGCACCGCAAGCTCAAATCCCTCGATATCGTGACCGATGGCCCGGGGGCAGAGCCGGCCGCCGTCCGCCTCTCTGGCCTGGCCGATCCTGCGCCCGGCGGAAGCCACTAGGGAACAGTACCCATGAAGGTCATCGTTTGCGGAGCAGGGCAGGTCGGAACCAGCATCGTTCGGCATCTGGTTGCCGAGAACCACGATGTCACGGTTGTCGACCAGACCCCCGATCTTGTGCGCAAGATCGGCGATTCCATGGATGTCCGCGCGATGGAAGGCTTTGCCTCGCACCCCGATGTGCTTGAGGCCGCAGGCGCCAGGGATTGCGACATGATCGTGGCCGTCACCTATGCGGACGAGGTGAACATGGTCGCCTGCCAGATCGCCCATTCGCTGTTCAACATTCCGACCAAGATCGCGCGCATCCGGAACCAGAGCTATCTGCAACCCATCTGGTCCGACCTGTTCAGCCGCGAAAACATGCCGATCGATGCGATCATCTCGCCGGAGATCGAGGTCAGCCGTGCGATCTCGCGAAGGCTCAACGTTCCGGGCGCTTTCGACAGCATTCCCATGGCCGGCGGCCGAATCCAGGTCGTGGGGATCCGCTGCAACGAGGATTGCCCGATCCTGCATACCCCGCTCGGCCAGCTCGACGACCTTTTTCCGGACCTGCACACCACGGTTGTCGCCATTGTCAGGAACGGAAAGGGATTCGTGCCGCGCGCCGGAGAGCACATGCTTCCGGGCGACGAGGTGTATTGCATTGCCGAAAGCCGCCATGTTCCCCGGGTCATGGCATCCTTCGGTCACGAAGAGCCCGAGGCCCGGCGAATCATCATCCTGGGAGGGGGGAATATCGGGGCTTCCCTTGCGCGGGATATCGAGGCCAATCACCCCAATGTCACGGCCAAGCTGGTCGAATACGACAAGGCTCGCGCACAGCAGGTGGCGACGGAGCTGAACCGCACGGTGGTGATCAACGGCGATGCCCTCGATCCGGATATCCTGGACGAGGCGAATGTGGCGACGGCCGAAGCGGTCATCGCCGTGACCAACGAGGATGAGGTCAATATTCTGGCATCCCTGCTGGCCAAGCGCTTCGGCGCGATCAAGGCGATGACGCTGATCAACAACATGACCTATGCGGCGCTTGTTTCCACGCTCGGCGTTGATGTGGTCGTCAGCCCCAGGGCCATCACCGTCTCGACGATCCTGCAACATATCCGCCGCGGACGGATTCGCGCCGCCCACGCCATTCATGACGATTTCGGAGAGGTCATGGAGGGAGAGGTGATGGACACATCCCCTCTCATCGATATTCCGCTGCGCGACATGAACCTGCCGAAAGGGGTGATCATCGGCGCCCTGATGCGCGACACGGAGGTGATCATTCCCCGTGGCGATACCCGCATCCGCGCAAGGGATCGTGTGGTCCTGTTCGCGGAAACCCCTGCCGTGCGCAAGATCGAACGGATGTTTTCCGTCAGCCTGGAGTTCTTCTGAGAACCATGTCGCGTTGTGCCTATGTCAACGGTCGTTACCTGCCGCACGGACGTGCCGCAGTGCATATCGAGGATCGCGGGTACCAGTTTGCCGACGGGGTCTATGAGGTGATCGCCGTGGCCGGGGGACGCCTGATCGATGCCGGTCCGCATCTGGATCGCCTGGACCGATCGCTGGCGGCCCTCGAGATCGCTCTGCCCATGGCCCCTTGTGCCCTGCGGCATGTGATCGAGGAAGTGCGCCGCCGCAACCACGTGCGCGATGGCATGATCTATCTTCAGGTGACCCGCGGCGTCGCGCGCAGGGATCACGGATTCCCCCGTGATGTGGTGCCTTCCATCGTCGTCACGGCGCGGCGGATGATTCCCGACGCGACGATCACGAGGGAAGGTTGCGATGTGATCTCGCTCGAGGATATTCGCTGGCGGCGCTGCGATATCAAGGCTCTGGCCCTGCTGCCCAATGTTCTGGCCAAGCAGCAGGCGCGCAGCCGAGGAGCCTTCGAGGCGATCCTTGTCGATGCCGGTGGACATGTCACCGAAGGAACTTCAACCAATGTCTGGCTGGTCGATGCCGAAGGGCGCCTTGTGACCCATCCTGCCGACCATGCCATCCTCGACGGGGTCACCCGCCGCCGGGTGATGAGGCTGGCCCGCGACCAGGCGATCCCGGTCGAGGAACGAACCTTCCCCCTGGAAGAACTGCGAAAGGCACGGGAGATGTTCCTGACCAGCACCACGGGCCGGATCATGCCGGTGCGAAGCCTGGATGGCGAAACCATCGGGATGTCCTGTCCGGGGCCCGTGACCCGCCAGATGATCGAGGCCTATGCGGCCTATCTCGGGGGGGGGAGGAGCAGAATCATGACTGAACTGGCCGCCCCCCGGGCCGTTCTGTTCGACTGGGACAACACCCTTGTGGATGTCTGGCCGGCGATCCACGACTCCCTGAATGTCACCCTTGTCGCCATGGGCCATGCCCCATGGAGCCTTGATCAGACCAGGGAACGGCTTCGCCGCTCGCTGCGCGAGAGTTTTCCCGACATGTTTGGCGCGAACTGGCCCAAGGCACGAGATCTGTTCTACGAGCACTACGCGGCCATCCATATCGACCGCCTCGTTGCGTTTCCCGGGGCGGGGGAGGCCATCGCCCGCCTGAAGGGGCGCGGGCTGTATCTCGGTGTGGTCAGCAACAAGGATGGCCGCTACCTGCGCGAGGAAGCGGAATCCCTGGACTGGGC
>JBJHAU010000158.1:0-5555 GCA_050480665.1 Alphaproteobacteria bacterium
GGCGGCGGCCATCCGCGCCACCGTTCCCCTGGCGCCCCGGATTCTCAACGTTCACGCCCAGGGCGGGCTGGCCATGATGCGGGCGGCCGCAGAAGCGGCGAAGGACGCCGCGCGCGAAGCCGGGGTGCCCCGGCCCCTGATCGTGGCGGTGACGATCCTGACATCGCTCGATCCCGATGACCTACTCGCCCTTGGCCATGATGGCAGCATCGGGTCGCAGGTGCTGCGCCTTGCCCGGATGGCCCGGGATTCCGGGCTGGACGGGGTGGTCTGTTCCGCCCATGAGATCGCGCTTCTGCGCCGCGAACTGGGCCCCGACTTCACCCTGATCACCCCGGGGCTGCGCCCGGCGGGAAGCGCCACCGACGACCAGAAACGGGTGAAGACCCCGGCCGAGGCCCTGGCCGAAGGGGCCGATTATCTGGTGGTGGGACGGCCGATCACCGCGGCCTCTGATCCGGGCGAAGCGGCACGGGCGCTGGTGGCCGGCCTGTCCGAAGGGCACAGACCCTCATGAGCCTTGCGGTCAAGATCTGCGGCCTTGGCGACGAGGAGTCCCTGAAGGCCTCTGTGGATGCAGGCGCCGCCCTGATCGGCCTGATGTTCTACCCGCCCTCGCCCCGCTTTCTCGAACCCGCACGGGCCGCACGGCTTGCGGCCCGAACACCTTCTTCCCTCCGCCGGGTCGGGGTGTTCGTCGATCCCGACGACGATACCCTGGCCGCGATCCTCGACAGGGTCCCCCTCGACATGATCCAGCTGCACGGCCACGAAACTCCGTCACGGGTCGCGGCCCTGCGCGCCCGTTTCGCCCTTCCGGTGATCAAGGCGATCCGGGTTGCCTCTGCCGAGGATCTCGATCAGGCCCGCGATTTCGAGGATGCCTCGGATATGCTTCTGTTCGACGCCAAGCCGCCTTCCGACATGAAGGATGCCCTGCCCGGCGGCAATGCGCTCCGTTTCGACTGGAGCCTGCTGAAAGGCCGCCGCTGGACACGGCCGTGGATGCTGTCCGGCGGGCTTTCGGTGGCCAATCTTGAACAGGCGGTTCACGAGACCGGCGCCCGGATGGTTGATGTCTCGTCAGGCGTGGAACGTCGCCCCGGAGAGAAGGATCCGGCGCGAATCCGTGCCTTTCTTGACCTTGCCGCCCGCCTTTAGTCGAACATGGTTGCGTTGGATTCCACGGCCCGGCTTCGCTATAGTGGCCGCCTTTGGCGAAAGAGACGGTGATGAGCGTTTCCAATACCTTGCGGGCGGGACCTGACGACAACGGCCATTTCGGCCTGTTCGGTGGACGTTTCGTCGCCGAAACCCTGATGCCCCTGATCCTCGAGCTGGAACAGGCCTGGTCCGAAGCCCGGACCGACAGCGCCTTCCTTGAGGAGCTGGAGACCTTCCTGACCCGTTATGCCGGAAGGCCCTCGCCGCTCTATTACGCGGAACGGTTGACCGAGCATTTCGGCGGCGCCCGCATCTGGATGAAGCGCGACGAGCTGAACCACACCGGTTCGCACAAGATCAACAACTGCCTTGGCCAGATTCTTCTGGCGCGGCGCATGGGCAAGACAAGGATCATCGCCGAAACCGGCGCCGGGCAGCACGGGGTGGCGACCGCCACCGTCTGCGCCCGGTTCGGGCTGGGCTGCACCATCTACATGGGGGCCACCGATATCGAGCGGCAGAAGCCCAACGTCTTCCGGATGCGGCTGCTGGGGGCGGAGGTGATCCCCGTATCCTCGGGATCCCAGACCCTGAAGGATGCCATGAACGAAGCCCTGCGCGACTGGGTGGCCAATGTCGAGAACACCTATTACCTGATCGGCACCGCCGCCGGGCCTCATCCCTACCCGACCATGGTGCGCGAGTTCCAGTCGGTGATCGGGCGCGAGCTGCGCTGGCAGATGCAGGAGGCCGTGGGCCGCCTGCCAGATTGCCTGGTCGCCTGCATCGGCGGCGGCTCCAATGCCATCGGCCTGTTCCACCCGTTCCTTGACGATCCCGAGGTTGAGATGTTCGCCGTGGAAGCCGCCGGGGAAGGCCTCGACACCGGTCGCCATGCGGCCTCCATCAGCGCCGGAACCCCGGGGGTCCTGCACGGAAACCGAACCTATCTGCTTCAGGATTCCGATGGCCAGATCACCGAGGCCCATTCCATTTCTGCCGGGCTGGATTATCCCGGCATCGGCCCGGAGCATGCCTGGCTGCACAGCATCGGGCGCGTTTCCTATGTGGCCGCAAGTGATCGTGAGGCGCTTGAGGCATTCCGCCTCTGCGCCCGGCTCGAAGGGATTCTTCCGGCCCTGGAGCCGTCCCATGCCCTGGCCCATGTGGCGAGGATCGCACCGGAACGCAGCCGCGACCAGATCCTGGTGATGAACATGTGCGGCCGGGGCGACAAGGATGTGTTCTCGGTCGCCGATCATCTCGGGGAATCCCTGTGACCGATCGCCCCGCCTCGCCCCTCGAATCCGCATCCGACCGGCTGGAAGCCCGCTTTGCCCGGCTTCGCGCCGAGGGTCGCGCCGGGCTGATTCCCTTCATCACCGCCGGCGATCCCGATTTCGAGACCGCGCTGGCCCTGCTGAAGGGGCTTCCCGGGGCCGGGGCCGACATCATCGAGATCGGCATGCCGTTCTCCGATCCCATGGCCGACGGGCCGCGCATCCAGGCCGCCGGACTGCGGGCGCTCAAGGCCGGGCAGACCATGCGGCGCACCCTTGAGATGGTGCGAAGGTTCCGCGAGGAGGATACCACCACCCCGCTGATCGCCATGGGCTACTACAACCCGATCCATGCCTATGGCAATGCGCGCTTCCTGGACGATGCCCGCGAAGCGGGGATCGACGGGCTGATCATTGTCGACCTGCCACCGGAAGAGGATGAGGAACTGTGCCTTCCTGCCCGGCGCAAGGGGCTGCACTTCATCCGCCTTGCCACCCCGACCACCGATGAACGGCGGATCGGCACCGTTCTCAACCATGCGTCCGGGTTCCTCTATTACGTGTCGATCACCGGCATCACCGGAACGCGCGCCGCCGACAGCGAGGCGGTGCGCCGCCAACTCGCCTTCCTGCGCACAAGGAGCGCCCTGCCCATTGCCGTCGGATTCGGAATCCGGACCCCGGAAGAGGCCGCCGCCATCGCCCGCGAGGCCGATGCGGTGGTCGTCGGCTCGGCCCTGGTCGGACAGATCGAGGACAGCCTCGACGCCGAAGGCCGGGCCGGGGCCGAGACCGTCTCGCGGGCCCTGGCCTTTGTCGCCGCCCTTGGCGAAGGGGTCCGCCATGCGCGAACCGGTCAGGCCGCGTTACCGTCCGGGCAAACCAACGGGTGATGTCATGAACTGGCTCAAGAACTTCGTCCGACCCAAGATCCGCGCCCTCGTCGGCAAGGACAACCTGCCCGAAAACCTCTGGCACAAATGTCCCGCCTGCGAACAGATGATGTTCCATCGGGAACTGACGGCCAATCTGTTCGTCTGCTCGCATTGCGGCCATCACATGCGTGTCTCGGCCAGGGAACGGCTGGCCATGACCTTCGATCCCGACAGCTACCAGATGATCGAACTGAAGCCGGTGGTCGACGATCCCCTGAAGTTTCGCGATCAGAAACGCTATGGCGACCGCCTGCGCGAGGCTCGCACCAAGAACAATGCCGACGATGCGATCCGGGTGGCCCATGGCAAGCTGGGCGGCATGCCGGCGGTGGTGGCCGCCTTCGATTTTCCCTTCATGGGCGGCTCCATGGGGGTCGCCGTCGGCGAGGGGCTGGTGGCAGCGGCGCGCCTTGCGGTGGTTCAGGATTCGCCCCTGATCGTCTTTCCCGCCTCCGGCGGCGCCAGGATGCAGGAAGGCATCCTTTCCCTGATGCAGATGCCACGCACCACCATCGCCGTGCAAATGGTGCGCGAGGCAGGCCTGCCCTATATCGTGGTGCTGACCGATCCCACCACCGGCGGCGTTTCGGCAAGCTTCGCCATGCTTGGCGACATCGCCATTGCCGAACCGGGGGCGATCATCGGCTTCGCCGGTTCGCGGGTGATCGAGAGCACGATTCGCGAAACCCTGCCCGAAGGCTTCCAGAGATCGGAATATCTTCTGGCCCACGGCATGATCGACATGGTGGTTCCCCGCAAGGACCTGCGCGACACCCTGATCCGCATCATCGATCTGCTGCGCAATCGCGGCCCCGCGGCCGAGGTGGTCGCCCTGCCTCAGGATGCGCAGCCCCAGGATGCGCAGCCCGATGCCCGGATCGACTGATCACATCCTCGAACGCCTGACGGCGCTGCATCCGCAAAAGATCGACCTGTCGCTGAGCCGGATTCATCGCCTGCTCGAAGCGCTGGGCCATCCGGAACGGCAGTTGCCGCCGGTGATCCATGTGGCCGGCACCAACGGCAAGGGATCGGTGGTCGCCACCCTTGCAGGAATCGCCGAAGCCGCAGGGCTGAAGGCTCATGTCTATACCTCGCCCCATCTGGTCCGGTTCAACGAACGGATCTGCCCGGCCGGAACCACCATCGACAACGACAGCCTGAACGAGGTTCTCGAAGCCTGCGAAAAGGCCAATGATGGCGCGCCCATCACCTTTTTCGAGATCACCACGGCGGCGGCCTTTCTTGCCTTTTCCCGCGTTCGGGCAGACCTGACCCTGCTGGAAACCGGGCTCGGCGGGCGCCTTGATGCCACCAATGTTCTTCCCCGTCCGGCGGTGACGGTGATCACCCCGGTCTCGCTCGATCATCAGGGCTTTCTTGGCCCGACGATCGCCGCCATTGCCGGGGAAAAGGCCGGAATCCTGAAACCCGGCGTGCCTGCGGTGATCGGCCCGCAGCGAACCGCAGCCCTTGAGGTCATCGCCCGGCGCGCGGCAGCGGTCGGGGCTCCGCTGTTCTGCTGGGGCAAGGACTATCATGCCCGTCTCGGTCGTGGCGGCGGCAGGTTCCACTATCGCGAGGGATCCACCCGGCTCGCCTTTCCCCTGCCGGCCCTTCCCGGACATCATCAGATCGCCAATGCCGCCATCGCCATCCGGGCGGCCCGGATCCTTGACCCGATCCTTCCCCGAAGCCCCGGTGATCGTGAAAACCGGGATCAGGGAAACCGGGATCAGGGCAACGGCCCCTGGCGGATGACCGCTGAAACCCTTGCCGCGGGCCTCGCCCGTGCGCGCTGGCCGGCGCGGCTGCAACGGCTTCCCGTCGTGCCGCTGACCGCACGCCTCATCGATCGGGGCTTCACCCTCTGGCTTGATGGCGGGCACAATCCCTCGGCGGGACGAGCCCTCGCCCGCCATTTCGCGACCCTGCCCGGTCCTCTGACCCTGATCGTGGGCATGCTCGGCTCGAAGGATGTGCGAGGCTTCCTGCGACCCTTTCTGGGACGGGCGGATCGGGTCTGGGGGATCGGCATGAAGGAAGGCCACGACAGCCGCAGCGCGGTTTCGCTGGCCGAAGCCGCCCGAAAGCTGGGCTTCAGGGCCGATTCCGCTGCCACGGTGCAGGCGGCCCTGGCGCAGATCGACGGCCCGCCCGGCCAGGTGCTGATCAC
>JBJHAU010000159.1:0-5532 GCA_050480665.1 Alphaproteobacteria bacterium
TTCCTTAAGGAATGGTAAGAAGGAACGGGAAGGCCAGGCCGTCGGTTGAAGGGAACATGCCCTGAAGGGGTCGTATTCCCTCACATCTTGCGCCTTGCTTCACCCCTGGGGGTCGGGGAAGGCGCATGCCCGCAAACGGCCATGCAAGACCGGGGCCAGGGCATGATGCCAAAGGATGGGCCGGTCTTTCGCCATGGCTCTGGCCCCCAAGAATGGCGGCTTGCCCCATGGAATCAGCGCTCAGGACAAGGGGTTCAGCAAGGGCAGCCATCGTGGCCTGGATGGTCCGGCATGGTCGGCAGGATTTGCCGGTTCGGGAAAATCCTGCCGGTCAAGGGCTGGCGGTGCGGCAGAATCTGCCCGGTCCCGGATCCGGGTTTCCGCCCGGGGGCGCCAGGCGGAAGACGGCATCTTAAGCATCCATAAAGGATGATCGGGCAGCCTCGGTTCGATCGATTGTTCAATTCCGGGGACCTGGCCATCATGGATCAGATGCACGCCACTATCGCGAACCCATCGCTGCACCATGCGCTCGAGACCGCGCTGGCCGCGCATCAGGCAGGAGAACTGGAAAGGGCGGAAGCAGGGTATCGCTCGGTCCTCGAACGGAATCCGGGCAATGTCGATGCGCTTCAGTACCTTGGCCTGATTGCCCAGCAGCGGGGCGACGGGATCACGGCCAGAAAGCTGATGGAAGAAGCCCTGAGCCATCCCGGAAGTGCGGCAAACGGCACCTTGCTCAACAACATGGCCAGCATGCTTGTGCGCCTTGGTGATCACGAATTGGCCGAGACGCATTACCGCATGGCTCTGGCCACGGAAACGGCGCCGGCCGATACCCGTCGAAATCTGGGCGTGCTTCTTCGCCTGCGGGGGCGTCTTGCCGAATCCCGGTCGCTGCTGGAAGAGGTGGTGCGAGCCACCCCCGATCACGCCCAGGCCTGGCGGGATCTGGTCGATGTGCAGCTCATGGAGGGCGATTATCCGGCTGCGGCGGAAAGCTGCCGCACCTGTTTCGAACTGGAACCGGAGAATGCCAGGGTTCGGGCCTATCTGGCTCTGATCCTTCAGACCCTCGGCCGCAATGCCGAAGCGGCAAGGCTTGGCGGCGCCTCGGCGCTGTCGCGGCTGGTGGCCGGAGGGCGGCTGGATGAAGCGGCCGAAGCCGAAATTGCCCGGGAACTGGCAGCGGATCCTGAAGGCGGCACCGTTCATATCGGGATCGGTCTGGCCCTGATCCGTGCCGGACGCCTTGCTGACGGAAAACGCTTCCTGCGCTGTCTTGCGGAATCAAGGCCCGGCAACGCGCTGCTTCGCAGTGATATCGGCGGCCATCTGGCCGGCCTTGGCCTGAAGGCGGAAGCCCTCGCTTTCCTGCGCGAAGCGGTTCGCCTTGCCCCGGAGAATGCCGAAATCCACAACAATCTCGGCAATGTGCTGGGCGATCTTCACGCCTTTCCCGAGGCCATCGCCGCCCTGAAGAAGGCGATTACCCTTCAGCCGGATCTGTGCGAAGCGCATGTGGCCCTGTGCCGCATCTACCGCGAGAGAAACGAGCTTGATCTTGCCGCCTTTCACGCGCGGCTTGCCGCCTCCCTGCCGGGCTACACGCCACGCCACATGAGCACCCTGGCGCAGGTGTTCCGGGGCACCTGCGATTTCGGGAACATGGATGCCCTGGGGCCGCTCTGGCAGGCTTGCGACGCCGTTTCGGCCCTGCAACTGCCCAGCCTGTTCCTGGGGCTTCTGGTGGATGTGTCGACGGGCGAGGAGGGGCACAGGCTCAGATCCATCATCGATCGCTGGGCGCGTCACGTGGAAACAGAGGCCGAAGCCTCACCGCTTGCGGCGCCTGCGGCGGCCTTGTCTTCATGCGGGCCGCGCAATCGGAAACCGCGGCGGCGGATCGGTTTTCTCTCGGCCGATCTCAGGTCTCATTCGGTGGCCCGTTTCCTGCTGCCGCTTGTTCGCGGGCTGGATCGGGAACGCTTCGATGTCTGCTGCTACACGCCGTTCCGTTATGCTGGCGATGCCACCCAGGCCGAATTCCAGGATCACGCCACGCTGTTCCGCATTCTGGAAAATCGAAGCCCTCGGGAAATCGCGGAAATCCTTCACAACGACGAACTGGACATCCTGATCGAGATGAATGGATTCACGCAAGGCTCATGCCTGTCGAGCCTTGCCTGGCGTCCGGCACCGGTGCAGATGACCTGGATCGGCTACCCCTTCACCACATCCCTGGCCGCGGTGGATCACGTGATCCTCGATCGCCACGCCCTGCCCGAAGATGAAACCCTTCTCACCGAGGAGGCCGTGGTGATGCCGGACACATGGCTGTGTTTCGACCGGTTCTCCGAGATTCCCATTGGCCCCCTGCCTTTTGAATCGCAGAAGGCCATCACCTTCGGTACCCTGAACAACACCTACAAGATCACCCGCGATGTGGTGGCGCTGTGGGCCAGGGTCATGGAAGCGGTGCCGGAATCGCGGTTCCTGATCGTCCGTCCCGAAGTTGCGGCCCATGCCACGGTTGCCAATCTGGCGGCGGCGTTCCAGTCCCACGGGATTGCTCCGGATCGGCTGCTGTGTTTCGACAACCGCAAGGATTCGCGCAGCCACCTTCACGGATACAACAGCATCGATATCGCCCTCGATACCTTTCCCGTCACCGGGGGAACCACAACCTGTGAATCGCTCTGGATGGGGGTGCCGACGATCACGTTGAGAGGGCCGAACTTTCACCAGCGGGTCAGCCACTCCGTGCTGATGCAGGCCGGGTTGGAGGCGTGGTCCACCGACAATCCCGAGCAGTTCGTGGCCATCGCCCGGGATCTGGCCCGGGATCCGTCTCGCCTTGCCGTCTGGCGCTCCGGGCTTCGCGGGCGCCTTCAGGATTCGCCCCTGTGCGATGCCACCCGTTTCGTGCACCAGTTTCAGGAGATGCTGGAACAGGTTGCGGCCGTCCACGGCCTTCCCTGAAGGGGCCGCGAAGCGTAGCAGCCTTCGGGGCGCCCTGTACCGGGCCTCGGGGCGGAGTCCGGGGAAGGCCGGTTGCGAACCCGGCGGAGGCAGGTCAGGCGGCGTGCATCGGATGATGAAGGGCAGGATCCTTGTGCCAGAGCAGCTTGGGGCTGACATGCTCGCAGATCCTGAACATGGGAGAGTCGAGGATCGACGGATCCTTCACCGCCAGCATGTTGAATCCATGGGGCGGTCCTTCCAGATAGGTGGCCTCGGTGGGCACCAGTTCGACCGGGGCCTGCCCCATCGGCACGTTGGAGTTGAAGTCCCGCACCGCCAGAACCCGATAGCCATGCCCGGTCATGAACCGGACGATCTCGGTCTGGTCCAGCCCGGCGCTCCAGTCCACATAGGCGCGATGAAGCTCGAAGACGACCACGGGGGCCTCGTTCCGCGGCCGTGACAGGTAGCCCGCGCACCCACGCAGGGCTTCCAGTTCCGCCCCTTCGATATCCAGCATCACGAGGCTGATCCCGAGGCCTCGTTCCCGGCCATAGCGATCGATGGAGACGGTGGCAAAGGCGCCCTCGTCCATCGTATCGTCGGCGACGACTTCCGGATGTGCGAAGGAATCATCCCCGACAAGCACAAGGCGGGTTTCGGCATCATGCCAGAGTCCCTCGGCATTGATCACCACGTTGTCGAGGCCGTTGAGGGCGCAATTGTGGGCCAGCATGCTTCTCTGGTCGGGATTGGGCTCGAAGGCATGAACGGTTCCGCCGCACCGCGCCAGAACCTGGGCGACCGGAAGGGCCTGGTCGCCGGCATAGGCGCCGCCGATCACCACATCGCCGCCGCGAGAGGCAAGATGCATCAGCAGCTTGGTGGTCTGCGGTTCCCAGACATGGTCGGGGATCGCATCGGGGCTCATCACCAGTTCGCGGGCGATCTTGGAGCGGTAATGAAAATCGTAGGTCAGCCCGGAAGTCAGGGTCTTTCGAAGGATTCCTGCCTCGCTGTGAAGGGCATCGATCAGCGGTGCGGTGATGGTTTCCCGCACGCTTTCGCCCGGGGTGGCAAGGCGCGATTCGGCCTCGCGCAGAAGCGTCAGGAACCGTTCGCGCAGCTCCGGGTCGCGTCCCAGAAGGGCAAGGGCTTCGTCGCTGTTTGTGCAGGCATGGCTGGGCATGGCTCGCTCCTTGAAGAGAGGGTCTCAAGTCGGAAGATATCGGCCAGGACATTGCGTCCGGGTTTCTTGAAAACCAGATCGTTGCCGGAATTGAAGACAAAGCAGTGGCCGGGCGTATCCCGGTTGATCACCGAGCAGCCCTGGGCGATCACGCTGCCGTCGCCGATGGTGCCGCCGCCGATGATGGCGCTGTTGGGGTAGAGCACAACGCCCCGGCCGATCCTGGGGCCGGCGCCGTGGTTCTTGCCGATCGTGGCATTCTGGTAGAGGACGAGATAATCGTCGATCTGGGTGCGGGCGACGACGATCCCCACCGAATGGCCAATGAAGAAATGATCGGGCAGGCGGGTGTCGTAGAAGCAGTCGAACCCGTTCAGCGCCTTGTTCAGCAGGAAGAGGCGTGTGGCCAGCGGCTGGTCGCCGCTGTTCGTCCAGACCGTGTTCGAGAGATAGTACAGGAAAGTGCAGTATTGCGAGGAATGCAGGTAGTCGAAACGCTCCGGCTCCCACAGACGCACGCTGTTGATACAGACCCGCGTCCGCTCCAGCGCCTCGTCGAGGTGACGGCCGATGGCCGTGCCGAGGCCTTTTGCCCCATCGGGGAAGAAATGGCCGATCTGGGCGGCGACATAGTCACGCAGACCCTCGCGGGTCATGCCGGGCATGTTCATGGGGAACACCTTTCTGCGTTTCGTCCTTCGCGCTTCGCTTCGTCCTCCGGCCGCGGGATGGCCGTGGCCCGGTTTCGGGCCTCAAGCCGGGCAAGAATCGGCGGCAGGGTTTCGCGAAGACGCCGGGGCCTCAGTCCGAAATCCTCTGACAGGGCACGAATGTCGATCGATGGGGCGGCGGGCATGTCCTGGTGGAAGTCCCAGGCGGTCGAGACCGGGATTCCCGCTTCGGCCAGCAGACCGGCCAGTGCGGCATTGGTGAGTGTCTCGCCGCTGGCGACATTGTAGATCTGCCGGCGGCCATGAAGGGCGATGGCCACGAGGCTCTCGCAGACATCGTCGATCGCCACGTAATCGCGGGCGATATGCGGGTTGCCGTTCATCCTCACCGTCTCGCCCCGGACGGCCTGACGCAACAGCCCGTGCAGGTGATTGTCCGCGCCGAGGGCCGGATCATAGACACAGGCGAGGCGGGCAGCCCGGACCCCGCTTCGCCCCCCCGTGAGGCAAAGCGATTCGCCAAGCGCCTTGCTCAGATCATAGAGATGGCGGGGATTGCCCGGATCAAGGCAGAGCGCCTGTTCCGGATCGCCATGTCCACCCGCCGCGTCATACAGCCGGGTGGAGGACAGGTAGGTGAGGGAATGGAACGCGGCATCCCGCACAAGCCTGGCAAACAGGCCGACATGTGCCTCGACGGTATCGAAG
>JBJHAU010000160.1:0-5510 GCA_050480665.1 Alphaproteobacteria bacterium
GCTGTGGGTGAAGGCTCCCATGACGAGCAGGTCAGCCTTGGCGCGCGTCGCGGCCGACAGCACCGCCTTGCCCGTATCCGAGCCCGCCTTGATCCGCCGGGCCTGGGCCACGATTCCATGCCGTGACAGATAGCGCACCATCGAGTCCAGACTCTCCTGCTCATCGCCGTTTTCGGCCGCCGCGATAACCGTCACCGTCGCGGCCTTCGCCATGAAGGGAAGCGCCGCGACAACAGCACGAGCGGCCTGTTCGCTTCCGTTCCATGCGATCGCAACGCTCTTGCCGAAGCTCGGCGCGGGGCGAGGCGGAACAAGAAGCACCGGTCGGCCACTTCCCAGAAGAGCGGATTCCGCCATGGCGCGCGCGCCCACATCGGTCGATTTGGCAGGCCTTCGCATGATCGTCAGATCGGCACAACGCCCGCCCTGCTCGATCCGCAATGTCGATTCGCCGACGGCTTCCTGATAGGCGCAGCTCGCACCCTTGGCCTTGCCACCCTTGCCCTCAAGAGAGATGCCGACACTCCTGACCGTATCCTCGAAGGCCTTGCGGGTCTTGGCCGCCAGCGTTGTGGCTCTGGCCTCGGCGGCGCTCATCACTTCGTCGACAAGGGAAGCGGAGACCGATTCTCCGACGAAATCGGCAATCGCCTCGGTCGGGTCGGCGCGAATATGGAGCACATCCACATGGGCGTCGAAGTCCTTGGCAAGGCGGAAGGCCGCGCCAAGCGTCGCACCGGCGTTCTGGGCGTCGGTCAACGGGACAAAGATCGACTTGATGGTCATGAGGGTCTCCTTGCTAGCGGATCGTCTCGCCGTAGGGCGCATGCCGTCTGTGGGGGATGAGAAACCTGGAAATACGGATGAACGGAAAACGCAATGACATCAAGGTGCCGGAAGGAATCAGCAGCCCGGAGAAGAGACCGCGCCAAGGTGAACCCGGCATCGGGGCATCACGCCCCGGATCGATCTCTCACCCGATCCATTCCCTGATCCATCAATAGCGGTTCCAGACCCGATCAGGCAAGCGCCGTCCGGCATCCCGGAACAACGTAACCCGTCACCGCACCAGATTGCCATCCTCATCGAGGAACTGGGCGCGATGCTCCTGTATCCCCTCAGGATCCTGATGGATGATCACGCCGCTTCCGGGAAAGGCCGCCCGCACCTTCGCTTCCACTTCATCGGAGATCACGTGCGCCTGCATCAGGGTGATGCCCTGGGGAAGTTCCAGATGAAACTGGATGAAGGATCGGGGCCCGGCATGGCGGGTGCGAAGATCGTGCACATCGCAGACCGAGGGGTGCGCCAGGGCAAGATCGATGATCTTCTGCCGATCCTCAGCCGGAAGCTCCTGATCCATCAGCGATCGCAGGGCCTGACGGGCAATATCCGCCGAAGTCCACAGAAGATACAAGGCGATCGCGATCGCCAGAAGCGGATCGAGATAGGGCACATCGAAGCGGGTGGCCACAAGCAGGGAAAGGATCACCGCCGAATGGATCAGGATATCGCCCTTGTAATGCAGGGAATCACCGCGGATGGCGACGGAGCGCGTGCGCCGGACAACATAGGTCTGAAAGGCCACAAGGGACAGGGTGAGCACGATCGAGAACAGCATCACCGCGATACCGATCTCTTCGCGGGTGACCTGCCTTGGATCGCCAAGCCGACTGACGGCTTCAAAGACCAGAAAGACCGCCGCTCCGGCCACGAAGGCCGCCTGGGCAAGCCCGGCCAGAGGCTCCGCCTTGCCGTGCCCGAATCGGTGCAGGGTATCCGCCGGCTTCAGAGCGCGGCGTACGGCAAAGAAATTGATCAGGGAGGCAGACGCATCCATGAGGGAATCGATCAGCGTGGACAACACACTGACCGATCCTGTCATGAACCAGGCAAATGTCTTGGCGGCAATCAGCACCAGCGCGGTGGTAACCGAGGCAATGGTCGCCCAGCGCAGGAGGCGTTCCATCACCGGAGAGGTGCGCTCGGGATCCTCCCCATGGGCGGGACCCTGCCTCGCCGATGTCGCAGCAGCCGAGGACGGGTCGTTGCGGGAAGGATGTGAGGCAGGATCGGCGCTCACGGGAACATCCTCGTCCGGTCCCAGCCCTGGCCATGGCGGCGAAAGATGATCCGCTCGTGCAGCCGGAAGGGGCGATCCACCCAGAATTCGATGGATTCCGCCCGGACCCGGTAGCCCGTCCAGTGCGGGGGGCGCGGAACCGGCTTGCCGGAAAAGGCGAGTTCGTAATGGGCGAATCGGCGTTCCAGCTCGAAGCGGTCGGGCATGTCGCAGGACTGGCGGGATGCCCAGGCGGCAATCTGGCTGTCGCGCGGGCGGCTGGCGAAATAGGCGTCGGCCTCGCGATCCTCGACCTTGTCCACTGGGCCGGAGACCCGCAACTGGCGGCGAAGGCTTTTCCAGTGGAACACCAGAGCCGCACGGGGGACGGCATCCAGATCCCTCCCCTTCAGGCTCTCGCTGTTGGTGTAGAAGATGAAGCGATCCTCGTCCCGCCCCTTCAGCAGAACCATGCGGACCGAGGGAACCCCCGAGGAATCGACCGTGGCGCAGGCCATGGCATTGGCATCCCGCTCTGCGGACCATGCCTCTGCCAGCCAGATATCGAACATGGCAAGCGGATCCGCTGCCTCGATATGCGCCGTTCCTTCATCAAGCATGCCTGATCCCGATGGTTCTGCTGAAAAACTCTCGATCTCTCACCCCTTCAGAGTAGCGCAAAGCCTCTCTCGCTGCAGGCTTTTTTCTCACGGAGGCGGCCGCTAGAATGGAAGGGTGCATCCCGAAGGGCCGCAAGGCGATGAGGAACGCTGCGTGGCCACGGGCGGGATGGCAACCCCCGGAGAACGCCCATGCGACACAGTATCAAGGCCACCCCGATCAAGGCCATCCCGGCCCTTGCCCTTGCCGCCATCCTCACCCTTGGGGGATGCGCGGGAGAGGGCAACGGGTTGAGCCAGGAACAGACCGGCGCCCTGATCGGCGCCATTGCGGGGGGGCTGCTTGGCGCCCAGTTCGGGGAAGGCCGCGGCCAGACCCTTGCGACCATCACCGGGGCGGCTCTCGGGGGCTATGTCGGCAGCCGGATCGGCCGGGTTCTGGACGAGAGAGATCGCACACTGGCCCGGGATGCGGCGGCACAGGCCATGGAGTCGGAAGCGGGAATCCCGGTGTCCTGGGCCAATCCCGACAGCGGCAACAGCGGCAGCGTCACCGCCCTGGCCGACACCGCAACCCCGACAGGAACCGCCCTGCCGGATGGGGCAGAGTGTCGGCCGTTTCAGGAAACCATCGTGACCCGCGATGGGCGCACCGAACAGATCATCGGCACCGCCTGCCGGGCGCCGGATGGAACCTGGCAGGTGCTTTGAACACCCGTGATCCCGAACAGGCGCATTGCGAATACCCCCGGTCCGGAAGAATGGAAGAAAGGGGGCGCGCTGGCGGGATTTGAAAGGCGCATTCTTTGGTGTAGGATGAGGGCATCGTTTGCCGCACCCCGGTTTTCTCCTCTCCCCGCCATCCATGGGCAGTGGTTTTCCGGCGGCCCCCCCTGCCCTTTGTCCCATCCCTCCTCGTTCAAGCCGCGTCCGTTTCCATCAGCCACACTCTGCCTCACAAGGCCGCATCAAGGGAGACCAATCCACATGACCAACGGTTTCATGGCCGGAACACGGGGGCTGGTGATGGGTGTGGCCAATGAACGTTCGATCGCCTGGGGGATCGCCTCCATGGCTGCCGCCCAGGGCGCCGAACTGGCGTTCACCTACCAGGGCGACAACCTCAAGAAGCGGGTCGAACCTCTGGCGGCACGGGTCGGCTCTGAAATCGTGCTGCCCTGTGATGTCACGGACGCCGCATCCATGGATGCGGTGTTCGACGCGTTGTCCCAACGCTGGGGCCGGCTCGACTTTCTGGTTCATGCCATCGCCTATTCCGACAAGGATGAACTGACCGGAGACTATGTCGATACCAGTCCGGAAAACTTCACCCGAACCCTCGACATCTCCTGCTATTCCTTCACCGCACTGGCGCGGCGCTGCCAGCCCCTGATGCAGAATGGCGGCAGTCTCCTGACCCTCACCTATATCGGCGCCGAACGGGTGATGCCCCATTACAACGTGATGGGGGTCGCCAAGGCGGCCCTTGAAGCCAGCGTGCGGGCCCTCGCCGCCGACCTCGGCACCAGAGGGATCCGGGTCAACGCCATTTCCGCCGGGCCGATCAAGACGCTTGCCGCATCCGGAATCGGCGATTTCCGCTACATCCTGAAGTGGAACGAATACAACGCGCCGTTGCGCCGGACCGTCACCATCGAAGAGGTGGGCAAGGCGGCAAGTTTCCTGCTGTCCGATCTGGGCAGCGGCGTCACCGGAGAGGTGCTTCACGTCGATGCCGGTTATCACGTGGTCGGCATGAAGCACAAGGATGCTCCGGACATTTCCACGGTCTGAAACGGGCGCGCCCCCATGTCCTTCAACAGCTTTGGCCATCTGTTCCGCGTCACCACATGGGGCGAGAGCCACGGGCCCTCGATCGGCTGTGTCGTCGATGGCTGCCCGCCTGGCCTCACCCTTGCGGAAGATGATCTTCAGCGATGGCTGGAAGCCCGGAAGCCGGGGCAGAGCCGGTTCACCACCCAGCGCAAGGAAAGCGATCGGGTGCGGATCCTTTCCGGCATCTTCGAAGGCGTGACCACCGGCACCCCCATCGGCCTCCTGATCGAAAACGAGGATGTCCGCTCGAAGGACTACTCGGACATCAAGAACACGTTCCGCCCCGGCCATGGCGATGTCACCTACTGGCAGAAATACGGTGTCCGCGATTATCGTGGCGGCGGGCGTTCCAGCGCCAGGGAAACGGCCATGCGGGTTGCCGCCGGTGGCATTGCCCGAAGAATCCTGGAAAGCCTTGCTCCCGGGCTCACCATACGCGCCGCCCTGATCCAGATGGGGCCGCACAGGATCGATCGGGAAAGGTGGAACTGGGACGAGGTGGCCCGCAATCCCTTCTTCTGCCCCGATGCCGTCTCTGCCAAGGCCTGGGAAGGCTATCTCGATGGCGTGCGGAAATCGGGTTCGAGCGCCGGCGCAGTCATCGAGGTGGTGGCCGAGGGCGTGCCCCCTGGCCTTGGCGCGCCGATCTATGGCAAGCTGGATTCCGATCTGGCCGCGGCGATGATGGGGATCAACGCCGTCAAGGGCGTGGAAATCGGCGCCGGGTTCGCCGCCGCTGCCCTGTCGGGTGAGGACAATGCCGATGAAATGCGGATGCAGGATGGAAAGCTGGCCTTCCTCAGCAACAATGCGGGCGGCATTCTGGCCGGGATTTCCACCGGGCAGCCCATCGTCCTGCGCTTCGTCGTGAAACCCACCAGTTCGATCCTGACCCCGCGCCGCACCGTCACCATCGATGGCGAGAATACCGAGATCGTGACCCGGGGTCGCCATGATCCCTGTGTCGGCATCCGTGGGGTTCCGGTGGGCGA
>JBJHAU010000161.1:0-5466 GCA_050480665.1 Alphaproteobacteria bacterium
GCCGAGATCCTTGAGGCGATCTCTGCCGTGGATGGCGGCTTCGGGGTCGTTGTCATGACCGACATGTTTGGCGGCACACCCTCGAACCTTGCCCTCTCGGCCCTTGGTCGCGGGATGGTAGAGGTGGTGGCCGGTGTCAACCTGCCGATGCTGGTCAAGTTCGCAAGCCTTGGCCCCGGCCTCAGCCTCGACGAGGCGGTGGCCCTGATCCAGGCCTCGGGTCGCAAATACATCAACGTCGCCTCGCATTTTCTTGCCGATGCCGACCAGGGATGAGGCAGAGCCGCACCACAGGTCGGTCACGATCTCCGCACCGCTCGGTCTTCATGCCCGCCCGGCGGCACGGTTTGTCCGTCTGGCCGAAACCTTCGATGCCACCATCGAGGTGCGCTCCCGGGGGATGACGGTCTCGGGCCGATCCATCATGGGGCTGATGATGCTGGCGGCGGGGGCCGGTACGGAGGTGACCCTCACCGCCCGGGGCCCCGAGGGAGCAAAGGCGCTCGAGGCCCTGGCCGATTTTCTTGAACACGGGCTGGACTAGATCCCGGTGCCGCCCGGATCCGCAGGACAGGGGCCCGGCCATGGCCTTCTCGCGCTGTCTTCGCCCCGGTGGCGCAAAGGCTTCGGGCTTCCCCTTGCAAGCCCTATGGATAAAAGATAAGCCTGAGGTTATGCTTGGCGGAAACCGGGCGTCTTGGGATACAGGGCGGCCCGGAGTTTTGCAGGGTTCTTCCCGTTTCTTCCGTGCCGATCCGGCACCGACCGACATCAGGAGTGTTTCGTGACATCAGCCATCAAGGCCACCCCCGACTTTGCCGACTGCAAGATCGCCGATCCCGGACTTGCCGAATGGGGCCGCAAGGAGATTTCCCTCGCCGAGACCGAAATGCCCGGCCTGATGGCCCTGAGACAGGAATACGGCAAGGAACAGCCGCTGGCCGGGGCGCGGATCGCCGGCTGCCTGCACATGACGATCCAGACCGCCGTGCTGATCGAAACGCTGGTCGCGCTCGGCGCCGAAGTTCGCTGGAGCTCGTGCAACATCTTCTCGACCCAGGATCATGCCGCCGCCGCCATTGCCGCTGCGGGGATTCCGGTCTTTGCCTGGAAGGGAGAGACCGAGGAGGAAGCCGTCTGGTGCATTCATCAGACGATCATCGGCCCCGATGGCTGGCGGCCCAACATGATTCTCGATGATGGCGGGGATCTGACCCGCATCATGCATGACGACTATCCCGAACTGCTCAAGGATGTGAAGGGCATCTCGGAGGAAACCACCACCGGCGTGCTTCGGCTTGTGGAAATGCAGCGTCGTGGCGCCCTGCTGGCCCCGGCCATCAATGTGAACGATTCGGTCACCAAGTCGAAATTCGACAATCTGTACGGCTGCCGGGAAAGCCTGATCGATGGCCTGAAGAGGGCCACCGACATCATGCTCGGCGGCAAGACGGTGGTGGTGGCCGGTTATGGCGATGTCGGAAAGGGCTGCGCGGCGGCGCTGCAGGGGCAGGGCGCACGGGTGCTGGTGACCGAGATCGACCCGATCTGTGCCCTTCAGGCGGCGATGGAAGGATTCCAGGTGGTGACCATGGAGGACGCCGCGCCGCTTGCCGATATCTTCGTGACCGCCACCGGCAACATCGATGTGATCACCATCGATCACCTTCGGGCCATGAAGGATCGCGCCATTGTCTGCAACATCGGCCATTTCGACAGCGAGATCCAGATCAGCGCCCTGCGCAATGCGGTCTGGAACCGGATCAAGCCCCAAGTCGACGAGGTCACCATGGCCGACGGGAAGCGCCTGATCGTGCTCGCCGAAGGGCGGCTGGTGAACCTCGGCTGCGCCACCGGCCATCCCAGCTTCGTGATGAGCTTTTCCTTCACCAATCAGGTGATCGCCCAGATCGAGCTGTGGAAGAACCATGAGCGCTACAACAACGAGGTCTATGTGCTTCCGAAGGCGCTGGACGAAAAGGTGGCGCGGCTGCATCTTGACCACGTCGGCGTGCGGTTGACACGGCTCAGCCCCGAACAGGCCGGCTATATCGGCGTCGCAGCCGAAGGTCCCTTCAAGCCGGAACATTATCGCTACTGAAGCGCGGCTTGCCGCCACTCCGGCCTCATCCTAGACTTGGCCGGTGACATCGATAGCGCCTTTCGCCGTGTCCCGGCCCGCTTCCGCGATTCTTCCTTTTCCGGCCATCCTGGCCGGGGAGGGATGAGATGACGCCCCTTGCCCTTATGACCGGCTTCGCCGTCGTTCTGTTCTGTGTCGCTGGCCTTGGGGGATGGCTCTGGTGGCGGGCCCGTCGTGCCCTTGCGGCCCGGTGTGGCGAGATCGACAGGATGCGGGCGGCTCTCGCCGCCATGGAAGGATACTGGGTCTGGTCCGGCCCGCCCGCTCCCGGCATGGTGGAGCATGAAGGCGGCACCCCGGGACCGGCCCTGGCGGGATTGTTCGCCCTTTCCCCGCCGCCCGCACGGTTCGGGGCGATCCTCGACCGCCTTGCGCCCGATGATCAGGAAAGCCTTGCGGAAGCGATCACCAGCCTTCGCTGGCAGGGCAAGGCGTTCCGGCTGAGGGTGCATGATGCCGCGGGCGGGCGCCCGTTCGAGGTTTCAGGGCGGCGGGGCGCAGAGGCGCCCGGAACCATGGCCGACGTGATCACCTTCCGCGAGATCGGCGATCTGGTCGAAGATCGCGCCCGCCTTGAGGAACGTCTCGAAGCCCTTGGCCGCCAGAATACGGACTTCCGTCATCTGTTCGATCGCCTGCCCGTGCCGGTCTGGGTGCGGGGTGCGGATCTTGGAATCCTGTACTGCAACGCCGCCTATGCCCGTGCGGTCGATGTGCCGGCCCCGTCCATGGTGGTCGCCAGAGGCGTGGAACTGGCCGGAGGCCCGGTTGGCTGGGGTCGGGCGCTGGCCGAGGAAGCCCTGCGTTCCGGCGGTCCCGCCACGCGGACGGCGCATCTTGTCGCGGGACGTTCGCGGCGTTTGCTCGAGGTCACGGAAATTCCCATCGGCGGGCCCGACAGCCACTGGCGCGTGGCCGGCTTCTGTGTGGATCGCACCGATGCCGACGAGGCCCGGGCCGAACTGGCGCGCCACATGGAAAGCCATTCCCAGGTTCTGGAAAGTCTGGGGACGGGTATCGTCGTCTACGACGCCGATACACGGGTTCGGTTCTTCAACACCGCCTTTGCCCGGATGTGGGATTTCAATCCCGCCTGGCTGAAGACAGGGCCCGATCACGGCGCCCTTCTGGACGATCTTCGGGCGCGGCGCCAGATTGCCGATCACATCGATTTCCAGGCCTTCAAGCAGGATCGTTTCGCGCTCTACACCTCGTTGATGGAACCGTTCGAGGAAATCCTCTTCCTGCCGGACGAGCGGGTGATCCGCATGGTCATCAACCAGCATCCCCTGGGAGGCCTTCTGCTGACCTTCGAGGATGTGACCGACCGGGTGGCGCTCGAACGTTCCTACAACACCCTGATCGCGGTGCAGAGGGAAACCCTCGACAATCTTCACGAGGGGGTTGCGGTGTTCGGCTCGGATGCGCGTCTGCGCCTGTTCAACCCCGCTTTCGCGAATCTGTGGCGGCTTGATCCGGTCTTCCTGAACACCGGCCCGCGGGCGATCGATGTGATCGAATCGGTACGACCGCTTCTCGAATCCGGGGCTCCGAACGGCGAATCCTGGCCGATCTATCGCGAACGCCTCTTGTCCGGGGTTCAGGATCGGCTGGTGCGAAGCGGCCGTTTCGAACGCGGCGACGGCACGATTCTCGACTTCACCGCCGTTCCCCTGCCCGATGGGGCCAAGCTTTTCAGCTATGTGGATGTGAGCGATTCGATCCGGGTGGAACGGGCCCTGGTGGAGCGCAACGAGGCGCTGGTGGCCTCCGACAGGCTGAAATCGCAGTTCATCACCAATGTTTCCTACGAGTTGCGGACTCCTCTCAACACCATCATCGGGTTTACCGAGATTCTGTCGAACCAGTATTTCGGCACCCTCAATCGTCGTCAGGCGGAATATGCCCGGGGCATTCTCGAAGCCTCCCATGCCCTTCTGGGTCTGATCGACGACATCCTCGATCTTGCGGTGCTTGAGGCGGGCCGGTTCCAGCTGGATCTGGCAGAGGTCTCGATACGGCCGATGCTCGATTCGGTTCTTGCCCTGTCACGGGAATCCGCGCGCAAGCAGGGCATCGCCCTGGAACTGGACTGCCCCGAGGGGGTTGGCACCATCCTGGCCGATGGACGCCGGATCAAGCAGGCCCTGTTCAATCTGGTCGCCAATGCGCTCTCCCATACCCCGGAAGGCGGCCGGATCCGGATCGAGGCCCGGCGCGAGACCGATTCGGTGATCTTCGCCATCTCCGATACCGGCGCGGGCATCGAGGTGATCGATCCGCAGCGGGAGATCGGAGTCTTCGGGTCCGGGAACGGCGAGAAGGCCCACGGCTCCGGCCTTCAGCTCGGCCTTGCCCTGGTGCGGCGTTATGTGGAGCATCATGGGGGAACGGTGGGGGTGCAATCGAGCCCCGGGCGGGAAAACGCAATCCGCTTCTCCCTGCCGGTTTCCGGCCCGGCCCGGCCCGCCGAAGGCGAGGATTGAGCCGCCCGCGTGCCGCGGTCAGGTCATGCCGGGAACGCCCTTGCTGGTCGAATACTCGAAATGCAGGGCCTCGCCCGGATGCAGATGGGCATGGGCGGCATGGGCGGCCATCGCCGCCTCGTGAAAGCCGGAGAGGATCAGTTTCAGCTTTCCCGGATACTGGGCAATGTCGCCGATGGCAAAAATCCCGGCCCGGCTGGTGGCCATGGTTGCCGGGTCGGTCACGATCCGTCCGTGATCAAGGGCAAGATCCCATTCGGCAATCGGGCCGATATTCGTGGCCAGGCCGAAGAAGGGGAGCAGGATATCGGCATCGAGCGCGCGCGTTTCTCCCTTCATGGAGGCCACGATCACCCGTTCGATCTGTCCTTTCTTGCCCTCGAGCCCGGCCAGCTGGAAAGGAATCACCAGCTCGATCCGGCCCTCCTCCGCCAGCGCCCGCAGCCGGGCAACGCTTTCCGGCGCGGCGCGGAACTTGTCGCGCCGGTGAACCACATGCACCCGCGCGGCGATCCCGGCGAGGGCCAGCGCCCAGTCGACGGCGGAATCCCCTCCACCGGCGATCACCACACGTTTGCCGCGCAGATCTTCGGGCCGATCCACAAGATAACGCACCGTCTTTCCTTCGAAGGATTCGATCCCGGCAAGGGGCGGACGATTCGGCCCGAAGGCGCCCACTCCGCCGGCGATGATCACCGCCCCGGCAATGATGCATCGCCCGGCCGAGGTTTGCAGGCGGAAGCGGCCATCTCCTGCCTGTTCGAGGATTTCCACCCTCTGGCCAAGATGAAAGCCCGGCTTGAAGGGGGCCGCCTGCTCGTGAAGGCGGTCGATCAG
>JBJHAU010000162.1:0-5422 GCA_050480665.1 Alphaproteobacteria bacterium
CGATGACATGAAGCGGATCAACGATACCCACGGCCATGCGGCGGGCGATGCCGCGATTGCCCATGTTGCCCGAACCCTGCTTGATCATGTTCGGGAATCGGATGTTGTCGGCCGTCTCGGCGGCGACGAGTTGGGCGTCATCCTGGCCAAGGCGAGCGAGGCGGAAGCGACCCAGAAGGCGGAAAGTCTTGCCAGCCTCATTTCCGGGACACCGCTTGAATGGCAGGGGCAGCGGATCGATGTGCGCGTGTCCTTCGGTGCCTATGCGCTGAAAGGGGCGGAGGATGCTGCGGCGATGCTGCACAAGGCGGATCGCGCCATGTATGCCGCCAAGCCGGGCGCGAGCCGAACCCCCGGTTCGGACGGGCGCTGAGAGGGCGGCCTTTGTCGTGATGAAGGGCGGAACAAGGGTTTTCTTCCGTCATGCCTTCATCGGGTCATCATTTCCTGTTAGTGTTGCCTCATGAGCAGTCCCAAACGTATCGGAATCCTGACATCGGGCGGCGATTGTGCCGGCCTGAATGCCGTGATCCGTGCCGCGGTGACACGGGCGGTTCAGAAGCACGGCTTTGAGGTGCTCGGGATCAGGCGCGGCACCCTGGGCCTGCTTTCCACACCGCCGGATGTCATTCCCCTGCATCCGGCCATGTTTTCCGGCGAGCTTCTGCGCCAGGGCGGCACGATCATCGGTACCACATCCCGGGGCAATCCCTTCGCCTTTCCCATGCCTGACGGAACCCTTGCCGATCGTTCCGAAGAGGTCGCCCGGGGCTACCGGGATCTCGCGCTTGACGGGTTGATCGTGATCGGGGGCGATGGCTCGTTCCGGATCATGCAGGAGCTTGCCAATCGTACCGGCATGAAGGTGGTGGGAATCCCCAAGACCATCGACAATGACGTTGTCGGCACGGAAAACGCGATCGGCTACATCACGGCGGTCAATATCGCCACCGAGGCGCTTGATCGGCTGCAAACCACGGCAGCGTCGCATTCGCGGATCATGATTCTGGAGGTGATGGGGCGCGATGCCGGACATATTGCCCTTTCGGCCGGGATTGCCGGGGGGGCCGATATCATCCTGATTCCCGAAATCCCCTATCGCCTGAAGGCGCTCGAACGCAAGGTGTTCGAGATCCGCGAGCAGCTCGATCGTACCTTCGCCCTGGTTGTCGTGGCCGAAGGATGCAAGACCGAGGATGGCCACAGGATCACCATTGCCGGCACCTCGGGTGAGGGGCGCCATGCGGGCGAGGGACGCTACGGAGGTATCGGGCACTATCTCGCGGACCAGCTTGAACGCCGAACCGGGTATGAAACCCGCTTCACCATCCTGGGCCATGTTCAGCGCGGCGGAATTCCTTCCACCACGGATCGCGTCATGGCCGCGGCTTTCGGGGTTCGGGCCGTGGACCTGATCGCCGAGGGAACGTTCGACAGGATGGTGGTCTGGCGTGATCGCGGGGTTCACGACATCCCCCTGGCCGAGGTGGCCGCCCGCACCCGGTCTGTCGATATTTCTGGGCAGCTTGTCTCGACGGCGCGAGGGTTGGACATCGCGTTTGGCGACAGCTAGAGGGAGCGCCCGGTGAAGTTTCCCGATCATCCCTTCTGGGATTTTGCCCTCCGCGTCTATCGCGAAGAGGGTGTGGGCGCGGCCTGCCTTTCTCTTCAGGAGCGCCACGAGCTTGATGTCAACGTGATGCTGTTCTGCCTCTATGCGGCTGAGGCCGGCCATGGTTCCCTGTCGAGGGAGGAGATGGATGCCGCCCTTCGCGCCACGGTGGATTGGCATCACAAGGTGGTGCGGCAATTGCGGTCGGTGCGCCAGCTCATGAAGGAAGGTTTCCCCGAGGCGCCGCAGGATCTCTGCCAGGGGTTGCGGGGCGCCATTCAGGCCAGCGAGATTGATGCCGAGCATCTCGAACAGCTGCTTCTTGCGGGAAGCCTGCGGCGACTGCCAGGCGATCCGGGACCGTTTGATGCGCGTGCGGAAAATGCCGCCGTCAGCTTTCGTCGCTATGGCGAGGCCATGGGCCTCTCTTTCAGGCCGCCCGATGCTGTCGATTTTGCCCATGTCCTCGGCAAGGCTTTCCCTGGCCTTGGGCCGGATCCGGCCCTGGATGCCGCCCAGAACCTGCTTTGAAGCGCCCTGCTCCCGAGCCCCTGATGGCTGCTTTCCTGCGTTCGCCACAGTGATCGCCTTCCATCCGGAAGGGGTTGGCGCGGGCCCGGAACTGCGCTAGCCTTTTCCCGGTTGGCTTCGTGTGCAGGCGGCAGGATGGGTTCGTCTTGAAGATCCAGCCGCCTCGCCGTGTCGTGCACCGCCTAGGTGGCACCGGGCCCGCCGTTTCTGTCCCGTATTCCGGCGATCAGGCCGGGGAACCAAGGGAGAACAGCATGAAGGCCACTTATCTCGTCGACAGGCTTCGTCGTGACCATGCGGAACTGGAAGAGGCGCTTCGCCGCGAACTGGCGAGGCCCAAACCCCGGATGGAGATCGTGCACGATCTCAAGCGGCGCAAATTACGAATCAAGGACGAGCTTCAGATGGCCCTGGCAGCCTGAAAGCGATCTGCCCATAAGAATCAGCAAACCCCGCGCAGGCTTGCCCGCGCGGGGTTTTTCAGGTCTCATTCCCCTCGAATGCTGCCTCCTCGGAATGCTGTTCCGATGACCTGCCTCCCCTGATCTTTCCGTGATCTTGCGAAGGGTCCGGGGGGAGGCAGACGGGTCTAGAACAGCACCCTATTGACGCGTTTCCGCCGTCGGGGCCTCCTCTCCTCTCTGCACGGCAAGCTGAACCATTTCCGCAGCCCGGGCCACGAGAGGCTCAGGCATCCCGAAAACCGCTTCAAGGTGCCGTTCGATGCGTTCGGCGCTGACATGGCTGAGTTCCACATTGGTCCTTCTGGCCTCATCCAGAAGATCGGCATCCTTCATCGCTGCGTCAAATGCCTGGCGGACCGCGCGAAGCCGGGGCTCGGGAACCCCCGGGGGCATGACGAAGGGGCGTCCGAGCAGCTGGTGAGCGAAGATGAGCTGCAGAACCTTCTTGTCCTCTTCATTGCTGACCTGGTCGAAGAGGTTGGGAATGTGGGCAATCTCAGGATGAGACTGTTCAGCGATCTGCATGACGATATTCACGTCGGGATTGTCGAGCCACTGCGGACGAGAGGCCTTGATGCTGTCCCAACTCCATCCCACGATGGCATCCACCTCGCCCCGTTCCATGGCGAGCAGGATGTCGTTGGAGCCGGCATAGCCCCGGATGACCCGGAAATTGGTGTTCACGAAGGCATTCATGACATGGGCGTTGAGATTCGTCGACGATCCGGATCCGCTGGCCCCGACAAAAACCTCTCTTTGTCGGGCATCATCCAGCGTCTTGAAGCCTGACCGGGCCATGGAAACGACAAGACCCACCTGTTCGTTCATCGAACCCAGCCAGCCGAACTGCTTGGGATCGAACTGGACGCCGGTTCCCCCGCGCAGGGGTTCGAAGGCAATGCCAGGCCCGAAAAGGGCCATGGCCGTGCCATCCGCCGGCGCTGTGGCATAGATATAGTTGGCGGCACGCAGCGAACCCGCCCCGGGCATGTTCTGGGCAATGACCGAAGGATTGCCGGGGATATGCCGGCCAATATAGCGTGCCAGCAACCGCCCGTAGCGGTCATAACCGCCGCCCGCGCCATAGCCGATAGTCAGGGTGATCGTCTTGCCATTGTAGAAATTGGCGACAGGGTCTGCCTTGGAGTGAGGGGCCATAGTCATGAAGGCGAGAACCCCGGCACCAAGGGTGAACGCCAATCGTGTTGGTGAAAACATTACGCAAGCCTCCGTTAGTATTGTCCAAGAATTATTTTTTCTGTTGCGGACACTCTGGCAAGATCATGCGCATGAATCAAGCGTCCTGACTCCGCATGGAATTCGGCCTGCACGGGATTTATTCCGCAAGAAATGCGGAACATTCCGTTTCCGATCTGGTCGTGATTCAGGAAGCGCGTCCGAACCAGCGGCGAAACAGCGAGGCCGGTTTATCGCGGGCGTCTGGCTCTGCCCTGTCTTCAGGGGCTGCGGGGGTTTCGGCGCGGGGCGAGGATGACGTTTCCGTATCCCCTGTCACGCCTGTCCCCCCTGTCTCAAGAGGCAAGGGGGTGGTTTCGGAGGCGGGGGCGGCCTCGTGCGGCAGGGCGTGGGAGCCGTCGCAATAGGGAAGGATCCGGCTGCGTCCGCAATAGCAGCGCCCGCTCATCGATCAGCTTCGCCCTCGCCCTTGCCCTTGCCCTTGCCCTCGCCCTTGCCCACGTCTTCCCGGGCACCCGGGCTCATCGGAATGTAGGTGCTGAAGCGTTCATGAAGGCTGCTGGCGGGCTCTGTCTTCGGGGCGGACTCGCTTTCGGCAGGCGTCTCTTCCCGGGGCTTGCGCTTGCGCGCCTTCTGCACGGCGGCAAGCAGATCGGCATAGGTGCAGAGCCCGATATCAACCGGATCAACCTGTTTCAGGTTGGGGCCTTTCCAGTGTGAGCGCTCCCGCACGGCCGTGATGGTCGCCTTGGTGGTGCCGAGCAGCCTGGAAATCTGGGCATCCGACAGTTCCGGATAGTGCTTGAGAAGCCAGGCGATGGCATCGGGCCGCTCCTGGCGCATCGCGACAGGCGTGTAGCGGGGCCCGGCCCGGACGACCGGCCGCGGCCCTTCGGTCTCCTTCAGCTGGAGACGTGCCGAGGGATCGGCCTCGCAACGGGCGATCTCGTCACGGGTCAACTGGTCGTTGGCTATCGGATCCAGGCCAACGATCCCGGCGGCGACATCGCCATCGGCAATGGCCTGAACCTCAAGATCGTGAAGTTCGCAGAAGGCAGCGATCTGTTCGAAGCTCAGCGCCGTGTTGTCGATCAGCCACACGGCAGTGGCCTTGGGCATCAGGGGGGCGTTCATGGCGGTTCCTCAGGGCAAGGGCGGCGACCAGCGACCAGAAGCGACGGTCGCCAGCAACCAGAAGCCACGGTCGCCAAAACAGGCAGCCCGGGCACCGTTCCGGGCCCGGGCCGCCGTCGGGACAGTGGCCAGTTTCTGGCCCGGATCATATCGTGCAAGCGCAGGGGACACAAATCCTTCCTGAACGCTTCCCGAGATCCTCGCCGGGACGGGCATGGCCATCGGCACGCCCAAGGCGGCGGCATCGCCGGAAGATCGCGCACATTAACCATTGGGTAAGCTTTTTTGCCTAGAGTGAGCATGCCGGAGCTTCTGCTCCCGGCCGCATGGCCCCCTCCCTCCCTCGGGCCATGGCATTGTGAGCCTCCCTGTAGACCTTGCCGCCGCCCCTACGGGGGGGGGTTTGTAAAATGGGGGTGGGTTTGGGGGGAAAATGCCGGGGGGGGGAACCCCCACCGGTTGCCACATGGGGGGAGGGGGTGGA
>JBJHAU010000163.1:0-5346 GCA_050480665.1 Alphaproteobacteria bacterium
CTCTTCGGCCAGAAGGACGGGGCCTTCAAGGCCGAAGATGATGGGCGCGGGCATGAGGGGCCAGACGTCAGGTCAGGGGCGAACGGCAAGACAGGACTGTCCCGTAGCGCTGAGCCGGGCACAGAGGGCTTCAGCGGCTTCCCTGCCCTCCACCGGGCCTGCCTGAAGGCGGTAGAAGATGCCACGTTCTCCGAGGTCGGCGCGCGTGGCACCGACCCGAAGCGTGCCAAGGATGGCCGCATGGCGCGTGGTCAGCGCCTGGGCTTCCTGTTCGGCCCGGGCCTGGTCACGCAAGGCGCCCAACTGGATCATGTAGGGTTGAGCAAGGGCTTGAGCCGGAGCGGTTGCGGGCGGTGCCGCCGGTGCCGGGGCCGGGGCCGGTGGTGCCGGTGTTGCGGCTTCGGGAGCCGGTGTTCGTGCCGGGGGGGGTGGTGGAAGCAGGGGCGCAGGCTCGGAAGGCGGGCTTGCCTCTTCCGCCACACGGGCCGGTGGCGCCGGAGGGGGCGCTGCCGCTGTGTCGGGCGCCGCTTCCGCGATGGCCTCGGGGATCGGGGAGACGGGCGGCACTTCCGCCGTGGGGGCCGGACGCTCCTGCGGGACTTCCGGCGGGGGCAGAAGCCGTTCGACCCTTGGTTGATCGGCCAGAGGATCGATCCGCTCGAAGACGGTCCGGTCGCGATGGGGGATGGTCATCCCCCCGGGATCCTCGGGGCGGCTTTTTTCCGGTTCGATATCGGCACGGATCACCGGCACGACGGCATCGGAATCCCGCTGTCCCTCATTCAGGGCATACCAGGCGATGCCGATGAAACCGAACAGCGCACTGGCCGCCACGAGGGTCACGAGCAGGCGTTTCCGCCAGGGTCGTTTCGGGGCATCCTGGCCTTCGCCGTTGCCGAAATGCTCCATGCGTTCGGTATCGTCGAACCCGGGATCGTCACGGGCATCGAGAGGGGGAATGCCACGGCTGTCGAAGCTTGGCTCGCGCCGCCCTTCGGGATGGTCGGGGCGATCACTGGGCATCAGCGCATCTCCTCTGCGGGTTCGACTCCAAGCACGCCGAGCCCCGAAGCCAGAACAAGGGCGACGGAGCGGGCAAGGGCCAGGCGGGCTTGCGTCTGCTGTTGTGACGAGACGAGGAACCGGGCTTCGGCATCGGTATTTCCCTTGTTCCAGAGACCATGAAAGGCCGCGGCAAGGTCTTCCAGATAATAGGCGATCCTGTGGGGCTCATGCGCCAAGGCCGCCGATTCAACCACACGGGGCCAATGGGCAAGCCGGCGCAGCACTTCGAGGGAATCCGGATCATCAAGCCTGTCGAGAGGCGCTTCGGACAGCGACGCATCGAGACTCTTCCCTGAATCGGCGGGGATGATTCCCTGTTCGGCAGCGTTACGCAACACCGAGCAGGCTCTGGCATGGGCATACTGGACATAGAACACCGGGTTGTCGCGTGTCTGTTCGGTCACGGCCTGAAGATCGAAATCAAGCGGCGCATCGTTCGACCGGGTCAGCATGATGAAGCGAACCACATCCTTGCCCACTTCGTCCACCACCTCGCGCAGGGTCACGAAGGTGCCCGAACGCTTGGACATCTTGACCGGTTCCCCGCCCGAGAGAAGATGCACAAGCTGGCACAGCTTGACATCAAGGACAGCGGTTCCCTCTGTCAGGGCCTTCACGGCCGCGGCCATCCGTTTGACATAGCCGCCATGATCCGCACCCCAGACATCGATCAGGATCGAAAATCCTCGCCGGGCCTTGTCCAGATGATAGGCCATGTCCGAGGCGAAATAGGTCCATGACCCATCCGATTTCATGAGAGGACGATCCTGATCGTCGCCGAAAAGGGTGGCACGGAAAAGAGTCTGTTCCCGGGGTTCCCAATCTTCCGCCGGCTTGCCCTTGGGCGGGGCGAGCTGGCCGCGATAGATCAGATCCCGCGATTGAAGAAGGGCGAAGGCCTCGTCCACCCGTCCTGCGTCGACAAGGGCGCGCTCCGAGACGAAAAGATCGTGCACGATGCCAAGGGCGGCAAGATCGTCCCGGATCAGGCGCATCATGGCCTCGATCGCACAGGTCCTGAATCGTGCGAGCCATGCGCTTTCCGGCTGCTCGCGCCAGCGGTCGCCTTCTTCGGCGACCAGGCCTTCGGCGACCGGGATCAGGTAGTCACCGGGATACAATCCGTCCGGAACGGGCCCGGTTGCCTCGCCCAGGGCTTCCCGATAGCGCCAGTGAAGGGATCGAGCCAGGATGTCGACCTGAACCCCGGCATCGTTGATGTAGTATTCGCGATGAACGGCGTAGCCTGCCTTGGCCAGAAGGGACGCCAGAACATCGCCCACCACGGCCCCCCGGGCATGACCGACATGCATCGGCCCCGTGGGGTTGGCCGAGACATACTCCACATTGACCGCCTCGCCCGCCCCGATTCCGGATTCCCCGTAAGCCGTCCCGGCCTGAAGGATGGCACGCAGACATTCGGTCCAGACCTGTTGCTTCAGGCGAAGGTTGATGAACCCGGGCCCGGCAATGGACACCGCATCGATCCAGGGATGATCCCGAAGCCGAAGGGCGAGAGTCTCGGCCAGCGCCCGGGGGTTCATTCCGGCCGTCTTGGCCAGAACCATGGCGGCGTTGGAGGCGATGTCGCCATGTGTGGAATCGCGTGGCGGTTCACATCCGGCGCGCGAGGGATCGACGGAGTCGGGGAGCCGGCCAGCCGCGATATCCTCTTCAATCAACTTACCAATATCATTTTTTATTACATTGAAAATATTCATACTATTGAGTCCATTCCTGTCCCTGTGTCGCCGCCGAACAGGCGACGATGCTCCCTCAGCGCATAGCGGTCGGTCATGCCTGCGATATAATCGCCGATCACCCTTGCCTTGCGGGTGGGCTCCAGTGTCATGGCCTGCTGGCGCCAGCTTTCGGGCAAGGTGTCCTCTTGATCGCAATAGATGGCGAACAGATCGCTGATCACCCTTTGTCCGTTTTCTGTCATGGAAAGCACCTGCTCGTGGCGATAGAGCCTTTCGAACAGGAAACGGCGCAAGATCTGCACGTTTTCGGCCATCGCTGGCGAAAAAGCAACGACCGGTTGGGTATGGCGGCGAATGGCGCCGACCGAGGCGGGGGCCAGTTCGGCCAGCCTTGCCGCGGTTTCGGCCATCAGGTCGCAGACCATGGTGTTGATCATCCGGCGCACGGCTTCATGGATCAGGCGCGAAGGCTCGAGCCCCGGATAGCGGGCAGAGACATCCCGGAACATTGCGCCCACCAGGGGAAGATCCAGAAGATCCCCGACCGCGATCAGCCCGGAGCGGAGCCCGTCGTCGATATCATGGTTGTTGTAGGCAATGTCGTCGGCAATGGCCGCCACCTGGGCTTCGGCACTGGCGTGGCTCGCAAGATCAAGGGGGTAGACGGCATCGAAATCGCGGATGGGTTGAGGCAGGGCCGAAGCGTTTTCCCGCCCGGCTTTCAGCAGTGGCCCGTTGTGCTTGACCACCCCTTCCAGGCTCTCCCAGGTCAGATTCAGGCCATCGAAATCGGCATAGCGTCTTTCGAGGCGGGTCAGAATCCGCAGGGTCTGGGCGTTGTGATCAAAGCCGCCATGGTTCGCCAGGGCCCGGTTCAGCGCTTCTTCCCCGGCATGACCAAAAGGCGTATGGCCGAGATCATGGGCAAGGGCAAGGGTTTCGGCCAGATCCTCGTTCAGGCCCAGCGCACGGGAGACGGTTCTGGCGATCTGGCTGACTTCGAGGGAATGGGTCAGCCTGGTACGATAGTGATCGCCCACATGATACACGAACACCTGGGTCTTGTGTTTCAACCGGCGAAAGGCGGCGCTGTGGATCACCCGGTCGCGGTCGCGCTGGAACGGGGAACGCCCGGGTGACGGGCTGTCCTGAAACTGCCGCCCGCGGCTGTGTTCGGGATGGCAGGCATAGGGGGCGAGGCGCGGCCCGTAGGGATTGGGCGGGTCGGATTTCTGATCGTCGTGCGTCTGATCGTCGTGCAAGGTCATGCTGCTGTTCTCCCACGACCGGAGAGGCGCCGCAATCCCCACGATCATCGGTTTGAATCCCCGGCCCCTCGAATGGCCGTGGCGGAGGCGGCCCCCTTCCCTCGTTTTGCCATGGAATCCATTCCTGCGGATGAGAATGAGGATCATGAAACGTTTGACATTCCCCGATGGGCTCCCAAATATCAGGAACGATCTTGAGACAGGGCCTCGCCCGGGAAACAGCCGGGGTTCGGAATTCGGGCTGAAGCGTGGATACCCGGAAGCCTGGACAGAGACAGACACAGAGAGAAACAGGGACATCCTGAAACTGAGGACATGAGGACAGGTTCCATGACCAACAGCGATCTTCAGACGGCCCCGGCCCCTGACGCCTCGATCGAAATCTCCGAGAGCGCCGCACGCAAGATCCGCGATCTGATGGCCTTGCCGGACAATGCGGGGCTGAGCCTCAGGATCGCCGTCAACGGCGGCGGATGTTCGGGTTTTTCCTACGCCTTCACCTTCGACGACGAACAGCGCGCCGAAGACAGCGTGTTCGAGCGCGACGGTGCCCGGATTCTGGTCGACGATGTCTCCCTGAACCTGTTGGCGGGCTCTGTGGTGGATTATGTCGAGCAGATGGTGGGCAGCGCCTTTGCGATCCGCAATCCTCAGGCGGCTTCCTCCTGTGGGTGCGGCAATTCCTTCTCTGTCGCCTGAAGCCCCTGTCGCCTGAAGCCCCTCTTCCCTCCGATCCTCTTCTGTCTCTGTCCCGCATGGCCGGAACGGTCCGCCGGGCTTCCGGCCTGCCCTTGGGGCTGCTAGACTGCGCCGCCCCGATGGTCGGGGTCGGGGGTATCTCGTGATCACCATCGCCAGCTGGAATGTCAATTCGATCAAGGCGCGCCTCGAAGCGGTGCTGCTCTGGCTGGACGAGGCCCGCCCCGACATTCTTCTTCTTCAGGAACTGAAATGTCAGGACGAGGCCTTTCCCGGAACCGCTTTCGAGGATGCGGGCTACGTTTCGGCGGTTCACGGCCAGAAGAGCTACAACGGCGTGGCGATCCTCTCACGCACCGCTCTCGAGGATGTGTCGGCAGGGCTTGCCGGTGACGACGAGGATCTTCAGGCGCGGTATCTCGAGGCCGTGACCTGCATCGATGGCAGCCCCATACGGGTGGCGTCGATCTATCTGCCCAACGGTAATCCTGTCGACAGCGAGAAATATCCCTACAAGCTGGCCTGGATGCGCCGCCTGAAAGACCGGGCCGCAAGCCTTCTCGCCCATGAGGAGGTTCTGGTTCTGGGCGGGGATTACAACGTGATTCCCG
>JBJHAU010000164.1:0-5343 GCA_050480665.1 Alphaproteobacteria bacterium
GTGCACGATCTGCCTGCGGTGGAAGGATACTCGATTCCCGGCCCCCTTCATGCGGTGCTGGTCGGCGACCGCCATCTGCGCGACCGCCGCCTGATCGTCGAACAGGCGCCGGCTTTCGGCATCGTCGGCGAGGAAGTGACCCTGACAATCCGGGTCGAGGACAACGGCCTGCACGCCCGGGAGGCCGGCGACCGGGCCTCCTCCGTCGCCATCGTCCTGACCCGGAACGGCGCCGACCGGCGCGAGATTCATGTGCGCCCCGGCGAAAGCGTCGAGATTCCCGTTCGCCTTCCTCATGCCGGGCCCAACGTGTTCGAGATCGAGGCCGAGGCCCTGGACGGCGAAGTCACCCTGATCAACAACCGGCTGGCGGTGGCGGTGAACGGGATCCGCGAGCGGCTACGGGTTCTGCTGGTCTCGGGCCTTCCCCATGCCGGCGAGCGGGTCTGGCGCAACCTTCTGAAGGCCGATCCTTCGGTGGATCTCGTGCATTTCACCATCCTGCGCCCCCCGGAAAAGCAGGATGGAACCCCGGTGGACGAGTTGTCCCTGATTGCCTTTCCGACACGCGAACTGTTCGAGGAGAAACTGCACGAATTCGATCTGATCATCTTCGACCGCTACCATCGCCGTGGCGTCCTGCCCGCTGTCTATCTTCGCAATATCGTCGAATATGTGGAACGGGGCGGCGCCATTCTCGAAGCCGGAGGCCCGGCCATGGCCACGCGCCTTGGCCTGTTTCACACCACCCTGGGAGAGATCCTTCCGATCGCGCCGACCGGGCAGATGATCGAGGAAGGCTTCACTGTCCGGGTCAGCGAGAAGGGGCGCCGCCATCCGGTGACCGCGCGGCTTCCCGGAAGCGGGCCGGATCCGGCCGAAGCCGGCAGCGAGGATCCGCAGGGGACAGCGCCCCGATGGGGTCGCTGGTTCCGGCTGGTGGAGGCCACTCCGAGGCGCGGCGTGGTGGTGATGGAAGATCCCCAGGGTCGGCCGGTCCTGGGACTTGACCGCGTCGGCGAGGGACGGATCGCCCAGTTGATGAGCGATCAGATCTGGCTCTGGGCGCGCGGCTTCGAAGGCGGAGGGCCCCAGGCCGAACTGCTGCGACGCACCGCGCACTGGCTGATGAAGGAACCGGAGCTGGAGGAATCCGACCTGCGGGCCGAGATTCGTGGCAACCGCCTGCTGGTGACCCGCCAGAGCCTCGAACCCGATGAACGCCCCGTTACCGTGATCGCCCCTTCCGGTTCGGAGCGGACGCTGGCGCTCGGCGATGACGGCGAAGGCCTCGCGACAGGCAGCATGGAGGTCGAGGAGCAGGGGCTGTACCGGATCGTCGATGCCGGGGAGACCCGCACCGCCTTTGCTGCGGCAGGCGCGATCAACCCTCTGGAATTCGCCGATGTGATCACCACCGATCGCCATCTGGCGCCGTTTGTCCGGGCCAGCGGCGGCGGCATGTTCTGGGCCGTGGATGGCCTGCCCGAACTTCGCCGCCCTTCACCGGGCCGGGCCATGGCCGGGACCGGCTGGCTGGGCCTGCGAGCAGGCGGCGATCATGTGGTGCGCGGCATCGAGCGGATTCCGCTGGCGCCACCGCTCCTTGCCCTGGTTCTGGCCCTGGCGGCCCTGCTCTGGGCCTGGCGGCGCGAAGGCCGCTGAACCAGCCTCAAAGCGCGAAATTGGCCACCACGGGGGCGTGGAAGGAACCGGGCGAATCCCCCACCGCCACATAACCGACCAGCTCATCCGCCAGATCCTCGTTATGGATTTCCAGGCTGCGGTAATGGCCCAGAAGGGTGCGCGAGACCAGGATGTGATCGAGCATCTGGCGGCGGCCCTGATGAATGACCGTGAAGCGGCGCTCGACCGGAAGGCTGCGTTCCAGAGGAACCAGAACGCGGCCTGCCAGGCGGCCGGATCCGGTATTGTCTTCGCGGGCCCTCAGGATTTCCAGCGGGGTATGGTGGGTTTCGGCGTTGAAGTCTCCGGCCAGGCAGATCAGGGCCAGAGGATCGGCATCGAACAGGGCCTCGACGGCAAGGCGAACTTCCAGGGCCTGCCCGGCCCGCTTGATCTCGGAAAGATAATAGCCTTCGGCCCAGGCTCCGGCGCTCTTCCAGGCGAAGGGACCGGATTTGGCGCCGGGAATCGGACAGGCCAGCGGCGCACGCAGATGCAGGTTGAACAGGTGCAGGGGCCTTCCGCCGGGAATTTCCAGGGTGGCGTGCAGCAGGGGGCGATCCCAGACCAGATCCGTCGCCTCGTCCGGCGGGGGAATGGCCGAAAGATGGCGATGGCGGGGCGGCGGCACATGGCGGTGCCAGATCTGTTCCACTTCGAGGATCGGATAGCGGGACAGGATCACCAGATTGTGGGCATCGGCCGGACCGCTGCCCAGCGGATTGTCCGTGACCGCCCGATGGAACCCGGCCAGCGGGGTCTTGTGGACAAGCGCCATGAAATCCGACAGCACCCGCTCTGCCCCTTCGCCCGCCGCCGGTTTCTGGGCGTTGACTTCCTGAAGGCAGAGAATATCGGCATCGATTCGTGCTAGAACCGGCGCAAGCGCCCCGATACGCTCGGCCAGGGCCGGGCTTTCCCCGACCCGGCCGCGCGCGCCGAAATCCTCCAGATTGAATGTGGCAATCCGCAAAACACCCCCGCCAGAGCACGATGCCCCGCCCCGGAACATCCTGCCCCCGGAACATGACCAGACAGGGCGCATCCTAGAGCCGAACCGTTGCAAAAATAAAGCAGGCTCAGAAAACTCTTGAGGTCATCTCGAATCTGTCTAGAGTTAGCAGCACATGCCTTCTGTTTCCCGGGACCGGTCCGAACGGGCTGCGGAGACAGGCGGCGGCGTAGCGGTGCTGCGGCCCGGATGGCCTGCGGCATGAAATGGCGGTCAGGGTCGGCAACAACAAGGCCCGGCGGCAGGGGGTGCGTTCGCGTACGGATGGGAGATCCCATGCTGGAAATTCTTGGCGGGACCGGGGGCGCACTCGCCACGGCTTCCCTACATTTTCTTGATATCAACGGTTTGTTCTGGCTGGTGGTCGGGGTGACCATCGGCCTTCTGTTCGGCGCCATTCCCGGCCTCGGCGGGACGACGGCCCTGGCGCTGCTGATTCCCTTGACCTTCGGCATGGATCAGTCGAGCGCCATCATGCTTCTGGGTGGATCCATGGCCGCCACCTCCACCGGCGGTTCCGTTTCGGCCATCCTGCTGAACACGCCGGGCATCGCCCCCAACGCCGCCACCACCTTCGATGGATTTCCCCTGGCCCAGCAGGGCCGCGCCGGCGAGGCGATCGGTGCCGGTGCGACCGCATCGGCGGTGGGTGGGCTGATCGGGATCGTGACCCTGCTTGCCGTGATCCCCATCGCCAAGCAGATCGTGCTTCTGTTTTCCCCTCCGGAATTCTTCCTTCTGGCGGTGTTCGGCCTCTGTGCGATCGCCGTCTCCACCGGCGCACGGTTCCTGCAGGCCCTTCTGGCGGCGATCTTCGGATTTGTCTGCTCCTTCGTGGGTTTCGATTACATTTCCGGGATCGTGCGTTACACCTATGGGGTGGATGCCCTGTGGGATGGGATCAAGCTGGTCCCGGCCCTGATCGGGCTGTTCGCGATTTCCCAGATGATCGATCTTTCGGTCAAGGGGGGCTCGATCTCCAACGATGCCGTGACCGTGAAGATCCAGAAGGTATCCCGCGGTGTTCGCGCCGTCTTCCGCAACTTTTCCACCACTGCGGTAGGGTCGGGCATCGGCACGTTCATCGGCGCCATCCCCGGGGTTGGCGGCACGGTGGCCAGCTTTCTCTCCTATTCGACCCAGGTGCAGCGGGATTCCGATCCCGAGGTGCCTTACGGGAAGGGCAATATCAAGGGGGTGATCGCGCCCGAATCGGCGAACAACGCGAAGGATGGCGGCTCGCTCATTCCTACCCTGGCCTTCGGGATTCCCGGCAGCGCGGAAACCGCCGTGTTCCTCGGGGCGATGGTGCTGCACGGGCTTGAACCCGGCCCCCGCCTGCTGTTCGACCATGAAGACATGGTCTTCACCCTGATCCTGACCCTGACCTTCGCCTGTGTCATCGCTACCCTGATCGTGCTCGTCCTGGCCAAGCCGATGGCCTATCTGACCCTTGTGGATGCTCCCGTTCTGGTGCCGGTGGTGACCATCGTCGCCCTGGTCGGCGCCTATGCCCTGAACGGCGATTTCTCCGATGTCATCGTCGCCATGGCCTTCGGCGTCATCGGATACCTGATGATCCGCTTCCAGTATCCCCGGATCACCTTCACCATCGCCCTTGTCCTGGGAGAGATCACCGAACGCAGCTTCTTCCAGACGCTGGGCATTTCCGATGGCAGCTACATGATCTTCCTGACCCGGAATGTCTCGCTGATCCTGATCGCGCTGATCGTGATCAGCCTGATGATCCCGGCGCTGCGTCTGTGGCTGAAGTCGCGAAAATCGGCCAATGGAGGGGATCCGGCATGACCCTTGGCACCCTTTCCCCCATGACCCGTGGCGCGGGGCTTCTGTCCGCCTTGCTGGCCCTGGCCTGCCTTGGCCTCTACCTCGCGGGGCAAGGCCACACCCTGATCGCCTCTGTCGCCGGACTGTCCGCCCTGGCCGGGCTGTTCGCGCTCCGCCCCCTGGTTCCGGCGGAACGCATGAGCCACCTCTACTTTGCCTTCGCGATCCTCGGGCTGATACTGTTCTTCGTGCATGAAACCTATGCCTACAGGGGCACCGTCCGGCTGTTTCCGCTGATCGTCGGCTATGCCGGCATCCTCCTTGCCCTGATGGATATTGTCAGCACCACCGAAACCCGGCCCGGGCGCTGGATTACCCGCATCTTTGGCGCCGCCCTTGAGGATGAGCACATCATCAGCCGCCATGTCGGCCGCGAAGTGCTGATCTTCGCCGCCATGGCCGCAGCTGTGGGGGCGGTCTATCTGTTCGGATTCCTGATCGTCGCCCCGTTCTTCGTCGCCCTGTGGATGCGGTTCGGCGGCGCCAAATCGCTGAAAACCTGTTTCTACGGCGCCGTGGGCACCTTCCTGTTCATCTATCTGATGTTCGAGGTCGGGCTGAATTACGACCTGTATCGCGGGATCCTGATCGAGGCCTGGCTCAGAAGTCGTTACTGAGCGCCATGAGCGCCATGAACCCCATGACATCCATGATCCTCATGACCGTGCCGACAAGGCACAGGACAGATTCCAACAAGGACAGAGGAACCGACACCGCACAACGGCCGTCCCGGAACAGCCGCCGCTGAAACGATCCCATAAGGAGGAAACCGCCCGGAAACAGTGCAACCGGGAGGC
>JBJHAU010000165.1:0-5267 GCA_050480665.1 Alphaproteobacteria bacterium
CGCGGCCATCCATATCGACCGCCTCGTTGCGTTTCCCGGGGCGGGGGAGGCCATCGCCCGCCTGAAGGGGCGCGGGCTGTATCTCGGTGTGGTCAGCAACAAGGATGGCCGCTACCTGCGCGAGGAGGCGGAATCCCTGGACTGGGCCGGGCATTTCGACCGCATCGTCGGGGCAACCGATGCCGCAGCCGACAAGCCCGACAGCGCCCCGGTGAGGATGGCGCTCGACGGCAGCGGGATCGCGCCGGGCGAGACCGTGTGGTTCGTCGGCGACGGGGCCATCGATGTTCAATGCGCGGTGGCAAGCGGGCTGACACCGATCATGGTCGGGGGAAGCCAGGCCCTCGACGAGCTGGCCCGCCACGGGCTGGAATCCATGGCCGAGCGCATCACCATCATTTCCGACGTGAAAGCGCTCTATGGTCTTGTGCTCGGGGCCCAGGACACTATATCAGTTGAGGATTGTGAGAAGGGGTGAGTCGCCTTTGCCCCGGGAACTTCGGCGTGTGGCCCGCGCACGGATTCCATTCCATAACATCGGGCCGAACTGGACGACACCAACATGGCCGTGGAAAAGAATCAGAATCTTCAGGATGTCTTTCTCAACACCATTCGCAAGGGCAAGGTTCCGGTGACGATCTTTCTCGTCAACGGGGTCAAGCTGCAGGGAATCGTGACCTGGTTTGACAATTTCTCGGTGCTCCTGCGTCGGGACAGCCATTCCCAGCTTGTCTACAAGCATGCGATTTCCACCGTCATGCCTGCGGCCCCCATCCGCCTTTGGGAGGATGAAGACGAAAGCGCGCATGCCGATCCGGTCTGAAGGGCCGAGCCTTTCCATGTCCCGTTTGCGGGGGCTTCCGGTTCATGTCTGATCAGGGCGTGAACCGGGATCACCCGTTCGATTCCCGGCGCCCGCTCGACATCGGCGATTCTCGTGGCCCGGGCGAACGGGTGGTGGTCGTCCTGCCCCTTCTTCAGCGCGCTTCCCGTTCTGCCGGATCAGGGCCTGAGGACGAAAGCCGTAGCCCGGAGGCCCGTCTGGACGAGGCCGTGGGCCTTGCCGCGGCCATCGAACTCGAGATTGCCGAAACCCGCATCATCCGCCTGCAACGCCCTCGTGCCGCCACCTTGCTGGGGGAGGGGGCTCTGGCATCGCTCGCCGCCGCGGTCGAAGAAGAGGGGGTGAGCCTTGTGTTTGTTGATGGCGAACTGACCCCCATTCAGCAACGCAACCTGGAACGGCGCCTTCAGTGCAAGGTGATCGACAGGACAGGCATGATTCTGGAAATCTTCGGCGCCCGGGCCCAGACTGCCGAGGGGCGTCTTCAGGTCGAACTCGCTTCCCTGACCTATCAGCGTTCGCGGCTTGTGCGTTCCTGGACGCATCTTGAGCGCCAGCGCGGCGGGTTCGGCTTTCTTGGCGGGCCGGGCGAGACGCAGATCGAGGCGGACCGGCGTCAGATCGATACCCGGATCGCCAGACTGAAGAGCGATCTTGCCCAGGTCGCGCGGACCCGTTCGCTGCATCGCGCCGCCCGCCAGCGGCGATCCTGTCCGGTGGTGGCGCTCGTCGGCTATACCAACGCCGGAAAATCGACCCTTTTCAACCGCATGACCGGCGAGGCGGTGATCGCGAGGGATCAGCTTTTCGCGACGCTCGACCCGACGATCCGTGGCCTTCGCCTGCCTTCCGGGCAAGAGATCGTGCTCTCCGATACGGTGGGCTTCGTGTCCAACCTGCCGACCGGCCTTGTGGCCGCCTTCCGCGCCACGCTCGAGGAGGTGGTCAATGCCGATCTGATCCTGCATGTGCGGGATGCATCCCATCCCGATACCGCCGTTCAGAAGGGTGATGTGGAGCGGGTTCTGTCCGAACTCGGGATCGGTCCGGACCTTGAGGGCGGGCCGGACAGGGGGCCACCGGTGCTTGAGGTCATGAACAAGATCGACCGTCTTGCCGATGAGGATCGCGCGCATCTTCTGTCGCAGGCCCATCGTGATCAAGACTCCAGGCCGGTGCCGGTTTCGGCCCTGTGCGGGGATGGTCTCGCCGGGCTTCTGGAGATGCTGGACCGGAGACTCGCGAAAGATCGGCGGATCTACGAATTCGACCTTTCTCCGGAAGACGGGGCCTCACTGGCCTGGCTTTACCGGCACGGTACGGTGATCGCCCGGGATGAGGATTCCTCCGGCCAGATGCATCTTCGCGTGGAGCTGAGCCCCGAATCCGTGATCCGCTATCACAGGCGGGCAAGGCCGGGCCGTGAATCGGACACGACCGCGGCCGATGCGCATGAATCCGGCCCCAATGGCCCGGCCGCCTGAAAGCTTCAATCCCCGAGATCAGAGAAGGGGGGGACGGGGCCCATCGACCCATCCCGAAGCCTTGAGCCCGAACCGTTTCTCGCCCCTTTCAGGAAAACGCGGGGCGGGGGTTGACAATCTTGCAGCGTCACCGATATAGGTCTGGCACTCATCCAGGGAGAGTGCTACCAAGCCGGTTGACGCCTGTCGCAAGGCAGGGTCCAGCCGGATCGAAGGGGAGATCAAGACATGTCCATCCGTCCGCTTCATGATCGCGTCATCGTCGAACCGCTGGAGGCCGAGCAGAAGACCGCCGGCGGGATCATCATTCCCGATACTGCCAAGGAAAAACCTTCCGAAGGGAAGGTGATTGCGGTGGGCAGCGGCATTCGTGGCAAGAATGGCAAGGTCACGCCGCTTGATGTCCGGAAAGGGGATCGCGTCCTCTACGGCAAGTGGTCCGGGACCGAGATCAAGGTGGATGGCAAGGATCTCCTGATCGTCCGCGAAAGCGATGTGTTCGCGGTGATCGACAGCAAGACCAAGGTTCATGCCTCTGCAAGGCCTGCGGCCAAGGCTGCGGCGGCGGGGCATCATCACATTCCCGGCACCGATTGCTGCTAGGGAATCCTGCAACCTCTTAATCCATGCAACCTCGTATCCAGGAGTGACATTCCATGAATATCCGGCCTTTGCACGACCGTGTGGTCGTTGAACCGCTGGCCGCGGAAGAGAAGACCAAGGGTGGCATCATCATCCCCGATACCGCCAAGGAGAAACCCTCCGAAGGCAAGGTGGTGGCTGTCGGAAGCGGCTACCGTGGTGACGATGGCAAGATCACGCCGCTCGATGTCAAGAAAGGCGATCGTGTCCTCTACGGCAAATGGTCCGGGACCGAGATCAAGGTCGAAGGCAAGGATCTTCTGATCATGAAGGAATCCGACATTCTTGGCGTCGTTCAGTAAATCGCGCCGAACAGAGATTGAAAACCAGGGGAGTTATCCAGAATGGCTGCTAAGGAAGTGAAGTTTTCAACCGATGCCCGCGACCGCATGCTGCGCGGCATCGACACCCTTGCCGAGGCGGTGCGTGTCACCCTCGGCCCGAAGGGACGCAATGTCGTGATCGAGAAATCCTTCGGCGCACCCCGCATCACCAAGGATGGTGTCACGGTGGCCAAGGAAATCGAGCTCAAGGACAAGTTCGAGAACATGGGCGCCCAGATGATCCGGGAAGTCGCTTCGCGCACCAATGACGAAGCCGGCGACGGAACCACCACGGCGACCGTTCTTGCCCACGCCATTGTTCGCGAGGGTGTCAAGGCGGTGGCGGCCGGGATGAACCCGATGGATCTGAAGCGCGGGATCGATCTTGCCGTGACGGCCGTTGTCGAAGACATCAAGAAGCGCTCCAAGCCGGTCAAGACCAGCGAGGAGATTTCCCAGGTCGGCACCATTTCCGCCAATGGCGAGAGCGAGGTCGGCAAGATGATCGCTGCCGCCATGGACAAGGTCGGCAAGGAAGGCGTGATCACGGTGGAAGAGGCGAAGGGTCTCGATACCGAGCTGAATGTGGTCGAAGGCATGCAGTTCGATCGCGGCTATCTGTCGCCCTATTTCATCACCAATGCCGACAAGATGACCTGCGTTCTGGACGATGCCCTGATCCTTCTGCATGAATCGAAGCTGTCCAATCTTCAGGCGATGCTGCCGATCCTCGAATCGGTGGTGCAGTCGGGCAAGCCGCTTCTGATCATCGCCGAGGATGTCGAGGGCGAGGCCCTTGCCACGCTGGTGGTGAACAAGCTGCGTGGCGGGCTCAAGGTTGCGGCGGTCAAGGCGCCGGGCTTCGGCGACCGTCGCAAGGCCATGCTGCAGGACATCGCCGTTCTGACCGGCGGCCAGGTGATTTCCGAGGATCTCGGGATCAAGCTCGAGAATGTCTCCATGGACATGCTCGGCAAGGCCAAGAAGGTGACCATCGACAAGGAAAACACCACCATTGTCGACGGCGCCGGCAAGAACAAGGCGATCCAGGATCGCTGCACCCAGATCCGTGCCCAGATCGAGGAGACCACCTCCGATTATGATCGCGAGAAGCTTCAGGAAAGGCTTGCCAAGCTTGCCGGGGGCGTTGCGGTCATCAAGGTTGGCGGCTCCACCGAGGTCGAGGTCAAGGAACGCAAGGATCGCGTGGACGATGCGTTGAATGCCACCCGCGCGGCGGTGGAAGAGGGTATCGTTCCCGGCGGCGGCACGGCTCTGCTGTATGCCACCCGGAAACTGGCCGGTCTGAAGCTCGAAAACCACGACCAGCAGGTTGGCGTGGGGATCGTTATCCGGGCCATTCAGGCACCCTGCCGGCAGATCGTGCAGAATGCCGGGGCCGATGGGTCCGTGATTGTCGGCAAGCTGCTGGAGTCCAAGGACACCAACTATGGCTACAATGCTCAGGCCGACCGCTATGAGGATCTGGTCAAGGCCGGCATCATCGATCCGACCAAGGTGGTGCGTACGGCGCTTCAGGATGCGGCTTCGGTTGCCGGTCTCCTGATCACCACCGAGGCGATGATTGCTGAAAAGCCCGAAGACAAGCCGGCCGGCGGTGCCCCCGACATGGGTGGCATGGGCGGTATGGGCGGCATGGGCGGCGGTATGGGCTTCTGAGCCTTTCCGCAGCGCAGCTTGAAGAGGGGCCGTCTTTCGGGGCGGCCCCTTTTCATTGCGCCGTGTTCATTGCGCCGTGTGCAGATTCTCCGTTCGGGGAAGGGACCTTGCTTGCATGATGGCGAAACCCCCTTCATGGTGGCAGGCCTGCCCATCAGCCTAGCCAGCAGAGAGGATAGCCATGGCCATGAAAGGGAAAGCGCAGCCCGTGGCCTTCATCGGTCTTGGCGTGATGGGAGGCCCCATGGCGGCCCACCTTGCGGCGTCAGGATGGGCCGTGACTGTCACCAACCG
>JBJHAU010000166.1:0-5259 GCA_050480665.1 Alphaproteobacteria bacterium
GATCATGCGGCATGGGGGCGCTGCGCTGTGTCGCCCTCCGTCCGGATCCGCCCTGGATCCGATGATCCATCCCTGTCCCCTGAACACCCCCCACCAAGCGAAAGAGAGATTCCATGATTGTCAGGCGCCTCGAGGATGCCCGGAACAGCGAACGTCATGTCAGGACCGAGTCCTGGGAGAGCGTGCGGCTTCTGCTGAAGGATGATGGAATGGGGTTTTCCTTCCACATCACCACCATCCATGCGGGCGCGGAAATCCGGATGTGCTATCGCAACCATCTCGAATCGGTCTATTGCGTGCGGGGGTCCGGTTCGGTGGAAACCCTTGCCGATGGTGTGGTTCATCCCATCGCGGAAGGAACGGTGTATGCCCTCGACCGCCATGACGAGCATATCCTTCGTGCCAGCACGGAAATGATCATGGCCTGCGTGTTCAATCCCCCGGTGACAGGACAAGAGGTTCACGACGAAACCGGTGCCTATCCCGCTGATCCCGAGACGGCGGCCGGGTGAGGCTTCCTGACGCGGCGGGATTTGGTCAGCGGCTGCGCCCCGTCGTGGCTTCGTGACCCTTGTCTTTCCCCGATCATCATCCGATGATGGGGTCCGTTCCTTTCCGTTCGCGTTTTCCGCTACGGCCGCAAGCCTGAGGCAGGGCGGGGCGCTTGGATCGTTCCTGCCTTCGCTGCCTGCGCCCCCCGGCACCGCATGGTTTTGTCCCTGCTTCATTGCGCCGCCCGGCCTGAGCCGGACGGATCCTTCGAGGAGTTGCCCCCTTTGTCGATGCGTGATTCCAGCCAGTTTCCAAGGTTCACCACGGCCGAAATGACCCGGCGTCATGCCGGCGTCGCCGCGATGATGGAAGAACAGGGGCTTGATGCGCTTCTGGTTTATGGCCAGGGGCGTTTTTCTTCCGATGTCTACTGGCTGACCGACTGGCCCGGAGGGCGCGAAGCCTATGTGCTGTTTCAGAAGGATGCGCCGCCGGTCGTCCTTGTGCAGCTTTACAATCATGTGCCCATGGCGCGCGTTCTTTCAGTCATCGAAGACGTGCGCTGGGCGGGCGCCAACACCGCGGGTTCGGCGGCGGCGCTGCTGAAGGAACGACACCGGGCCGGAACACGGATCGGTCTGGTCGGATCCATCGACTGGAAAGCCTTCCGAACCATTGCAGGCACGGTGGGGGAAGAGGTCCTTGTCGATGCCGGGGCCGCTTTCCGGGAGATGCGCCGATGCCGTTCGGACGAGGAAATCACGCGGATCGCCCTTGCCTCCGAACTGACCGACCGGTCTATCGAGGCCGTGGCGCGCGGTCTGAGGGCGGGGATGCGGGAATGGGAGATCGCCGCCCTGATCGAGCCCGAATATCTCAACTCTGGCGGCTATGCCGGAATCCACTTCATGACCAGCATGCCGATGCGCGCCCCGCATTTTCCGGTGCCGGCCCAGTATCAGGGCGACCGGGTTCTCGAGAAGGGCGACGTTCTCATCACCGAGATCAGCGGGGCCTACTGGGGCTACAGTGGCCAGATTCACAGAACCTTTTCCCTCGGCGAGGGGCCGACCCCGGAATGGGAGGCCCTGCATGATGCCGCCCGCAGCTGTTTCGAAACCCTGGCCGGGATGATCCGCGAAGGCGTGACGACGGCAGAGGTTGAAGCCGCGGCCGACATGGTTCACGAGCTTGGTTACGGCCTTTATGACGATCTTCTTCATGGCGTGAACCAGACACCGCCGATCATCCAGTCCCGGCAGGGCAAGCGCCACGAAAACCGCGACATGGTCTTCAGGGACAAGATGGTGGTGACGATCCAGCCGAATGTCATGACCCTAGATGAATCGATGGGACTTCAGTTCGGTGAAACCCTCGTGGTCGGCCCGCAGGGGACGACCAGTCTCAATCACTATCCCCGTGAATGGATCGTCTGCGATGCCTGAGTACCGGACCGCCTGACGATTCGCGTTCTTCCCTGTCGTTTCGATGCATGAGGATATTCATCCATGGGACGTTACGCACTTGGCCAACCGGTCTGGCGATTCGAGGATCGCCGCCTCCTGACGGGTCATGGCCGCTTTGTCGATGATCTTCAGCTGTCGCATATGGCGCATGCGGTGGTGCTGCGCTCGCCCCATGCCCATGCCCGGATTCTCTCCATCGATCTTGCCGATGCCCGGTCCATGCCGGGGGTTCTGGATATCCTGATTCATGAGGACTGGGTAGCCTCGGGCTTCGCCGACCTGCCCGTGGGCCAGGGCCGCCGCAAGGGCGACCAGCCCATGTTCCAGAGCCCCTATCCCGCCCTTGCCGGTGACAGGGTGCGTTGGGTTGGCGATCCTGTGGCCTTTGTTGTCGCCGAGACGCGAGAGGCAGCCCTGGATGCGATGGAAAGGATCTCGGTCGCATACGAGCCGCTGCCGGCTGTCACGCGGACGGGCGATGTTTTGCAGCCGGAGGCTCCCCGGGTGTGGGAGGACTGCACCGACAATATCTGCTTCATCCATGAAGAGGGGGATCGCAAGGCGGTGGATGCTGCCATCGCGAAAGCCGCGCATGTGATCGAACACGAGTTCACGATCAACAGGGTAACGGCGGCATCCACGGAACCCCGGGGCTGTCTTGGTCACTATGATCCGTCCGAGGATCGCTACACCATCCATTCGACGCTTCAGCGGGCCCATGTGTTCCGCAGTCAGCTTGCCGAGGTTCTGAAGGTGCCCGAAAGCAAGCTGCGTGTGGTCGCGGGCGATGTGGGCGGCAGCTATGGCATGAAATCCGCCGTCTATAACGAGGTTCCCCTTGTTCTTCTGGCGGCACGGCGGATCGGGCGTCCGGTGAAATGGACCAGCACCCGATCCGAAGCCTTTCTGAGCGACGGGCAGGGCCGCGACAATGTCACCCGGGCCGTGCTTGCCCTTGATCAGGATATGCGCTTTACCGCGCTGAAGGTGCAAACCGTTGCCAATATCGGCGCCTATATCCAGTCCGGCGGGGAAGCCTTCATCGGCAATCTCGGCACTCTGGCGGGCGTCTATACCACGCCGGCAATCCATGCCGAGGTCACGGCGGTGTTCAGCAACACCAATCCTGTCCGGCCCTATCGGGGGAACGGGCGTCCCGAAGCCGCCTTCGTGATCGAAAGGATCATCGACATTGCGGCGCGAAGGCTGGGTTGCGATCCCGTGGCATTGCGACGGAAGAACCTGATTCCGCCCGAAGCGATGCCCTACAGGACGGCCCTGACCTTCACCTATGACTGCGGCGCGTTCGAAGCCAACATGGACAAGGCGCTTGCCCTTGCCGATGCCGCCGGGTTCGAGGCACGCAGGCTGGATTCAGGGCAGCGCGGAATGCTTCGTGGCCTTGGGGTTTCCAACTCCATTGAAAGGGCCGCAGCGCCCGGGATCGAAAGCGGTGAAATCCGTTTCGACCGGGCGGGAAGCGTGACCATCCTGTCTGGGGCCATCAACCAGGGGCAGGGGCATGAAACCGTGTTCAAGCAGCTGGTTTGCGACCGGCTCGGGCTTGATCCTGCCTCGGTTCACTACATCTCCGGCGATACGGATCAGGTGGCGCTTGGTGAAGGGACGGGGGGGTCGCGCAGCGCCACGATCGGCGGGGCGGCGCTCAACCTTGCGGCAGAGCGCCTTCTTGCAAAGGCGCAGACCCTTGCGGCGCATCTTCTGGCCGTTTCCGAAGACGACCTTGTCTTTGCCGAAGGCGTGTTTTCATCGGAACGATCCAACCGGACCCTGACCATTCACGAGGTCGGCCGCGCCGCGTTGAATCCGGCCTCGCTGCCGCCAGGTATGGAACCCGGGCTTGTGGCGACCGCGATCTACGACAACCGCGCGGTGAATTATCCCAACGGATGCCATGTCTGTGAGGTTGAAGTGGATCCCGAAACCGGCAGGGTCACGGTTCTCGGCTACTGGGTTGTCGACGATGTCGGAGTCGTGATGAATCCCCTTCTGTTGCACGGTCAGATCCAGGGGGGTCTTGCACAGGGCCTCGGTCAGGTTCTGATGGAGGATATCGTGTTCGATCCGGAGACGGGCCAGCTACTGAGCGGTTCGTTCATGGATTACGCCATGCCGAGGGCGCATGATTTTCCCACGCTTGAGGTGCACAGCAATCCGGTGCCCACGGCCACCAATCCGCTGGGGGTCAAGGGGGCGGGCGAGGCAGGAAATGTCGGCGCCCTGCCGGCGGTGGCCAGCGCCGTTTCCGATGCGCTCAGCCCCTACGGGATCGAGGATTTGCCGATGCCTGCAACTCCGGAACGGATATGGGCGGCGATCAGGGACGCCGGATCGGGCAGGGGGGCAGCGGGACATACACCCTGACGCCCGGATTGCGGGCGATCGCGAACAGGGCGTGCGATTTCTGTAAGGGCTGCCGAGCGTGTCTGCCTGTGTTGCAAACAGGCCCCTTCAAGCCTGGTCGGGAAGGGCCTGTGAGCCGCCTTGTGTAAGCCCTTGTGTCTCCCCCCTTGTGATCTGCGTGATCTGCGTGATCTGCCCGCTTGCGCGGATCAGGCCGCGTGACCGGATCGGGCATGGCGGGCAGTGTCAAGGTCTGCCAGGGTCTGGCGCAATTTCTGGATCGGGATGGGCTTTTGCAGGGTCGTGACGATGTTCACGCCTGAAAGTCCGGCCAGTTTTTCCGCCATCTGCATATAGTGGGGGTTGAATCCGGTCATCAGGATGAAATGCGAGGCCTCATTCTGCCGACACGCCCATTGCAGGAACTCGATTCCATCCTGTTCGGGCATGACGATATCGAGCAGTACGAGATCGGGCCTGTAGTCGGGGAAGAGACTTCGGGCATCGCCGGTGCTGTTGCAGGTCACAACCTGACGCCCCGGCTGCCTGCAAACCTCCGCCAGAACGGCGGTGAAGTCCGGCTCGTCATCAATGATCAGAATGCGTTGCACCGTTGCGCTTCCCGCTTTGAGGGCGTTCTGTTCACGTTCCTGCATATGTTTCGGTCCTGATGATATGGCACGAAGGTTAACGTCGCTTTTACGTTTGGCCTTGACCAGCGGATCACCCCAGAATCCAATGCATAATGATATGTGGATGTCAGCAAGTCCATAATCTTCAGGCCCCGCGCGAGGGGGCCTCCATGATCAGCCTGGAAGGGGTGGGAACAGTGCCCCTGATGAAACGGCCTGATGGCGAGCCCGTTGCGAAGAGGGACACATCGGTGAAATTGTCACAGGGCGTGTTGATCGCTAGTATGAAGCGGCCATTCCAAAGG
>JBJHAU010000167.1:0-5251 GCA_050480665.1 Alphaproteobacteria bacterium
ACGGGTTGCGGCAAGGGTGGTCTCGGCCAGCAGCCGGTGAATCCGCCCGCGCGCATGCACCAGTTCCTTGATCCTTTCGTCATACTGATCAAGGTCGAGCGTTTCGGTCAGAACCGCGAAGGCGGCAGCCACCTCGGGTTCGCGCTCGGCGGCCAGAAGAACGGCGTTGGTGGCCTCGTCAAGACAGGTCCGGATCGTCACCTCATCCATCACCTGAAAATGCGGCTGAAGCCCGGCCTCGATGGGAAAACGCCGCAGAAGGGATTCGCAGAAGGCGTGAATCGTCTGGATCTTCAGACCGCCCGGACAATCGAGCACCTGGGCAAAGAGCAGGCGGGCGCGGGCACGCAACCCGGGATCGGGGGCAAGGCCCAGGGACGCGATATCCCGATCCAGCCCCGCATCCTCGGCCACGGCCCAGAGGCCAAGGCGGGCCTGAACCCGCGAGGCCATTTCCGCCGCGGCCGCACGGGTGTAGGTGAGACAGAGAATCCGCCCCGGTGCGGTGCCTCCCAGCAGCAGGGCAAGGACGCGATCCACCAGAACCTTCGTCTTTCCGGTTCCGGCCGAGGCAGATACCCAGATCGAGGCCGAAGGATCGGCGGCGCGGCGCTGGGCCTCGCTGGCGGCCCTGATCGGCGCCTCTTCAGTCGGGCCCTCCCGGTTCAGGCCGGCTTCCGGGCGGGATGATCCCGGGGCAGGGGTTCGGGGCGCCTTCATTCGCTGTCCTCCCCGGGCTGGCTCGACCAGGCCTTGATCCGGGCAAGATGAGCGTAGTCGTCGTAACGCAGGCGGGGCGAGGGGGCGACATGGGGCGCATAGGGCATGTCTTCCTGATCGAAGCGTTCGACAAGGGTACGAAGTCCTTCGAGAGCCTCGGCCATGGCCTCCGCCGGGGCCACCCTGAACGAGCTGATCTCTCCGGCCGGCCTGCCGCCCGACAGTTTCCAGAAGCTCAGCGCGCTCACGCGTGCCTTTTCGAGACCGGGAAAGCCCCCGGCTTCGGCGATCGCACCGAGCAGGGGAAGCTGTGGGGCGAATCCGGTCTCCTGAACCTTCTTGTCCGGGATGCTGCCGGTCTTGTAGTCGATCACCGAAAGCCCCCCTTCGATACATCGTTCGATCCTGTCGGCCACGCCAACCACACGGAACGGGCCGGTTTCAAGATCCAGAAGAAGCTCGCCCCGGATTTCCGTCCTGAGCGGCAGGGCCTGCTTCCGCTGTTCCGGTTCCTGGCGGGAAAGCCAATCGGCCACCCGGCAGAACCGGGGCCACCAGAAGGCATGGACTTCCGGCGGCAGGCGCTGATCCGCATTCACCTCTTCACCGATGGCAAGCAAGGCTGCCCTGATGCCCGCCTCCCCGCCCGGGGGAAGGGTGTCGCGATAACGGGCGATGAACAGTTCCAGAACCCGATGCAGGAAGGTTCCCCTTTCGGCGACGCCGGGTCGGGCCTCGATCGGATCGAGCGGCCGCAACTTCAGGATATGCTTGGCAAAGATGGCATAGGGATTGACCTGCCAGGTTTCCACGTCGGTCACGGAAAGCCTGCGCGGACGGGCCGCGACCGGCGGTTTCGGCGCCGGCCGAATCGGGTTCTGCCATTGTCCCTCGGCCGGATGATCGAGACAGGCCACATGGCGAAGCCAGTCGCGCCCGCGCGCCCTGGCCGCCTCCAGCACCGGTTCGGGCAGGGCGGTGGCAAGGCGCATCAACCAGCGGGAAGGGACCGCCGGGGAGCTGCCGAACCGCTGCGCCCGGGTCAGCGCCACGCGGGGGGCGGCGAAGGCCTGGGTGAAATCATGGGCCGCCTGGCCGATCCGGCGTTCCGGCAGGGGCAGGCCGAGACGGGCACGCTGATCGCGGCTCATCCACGGATCGCTGCCCGGATCGGCGGGCCATGTGCCTTCGTTCAGGCTGCCCAGAATCATCAGATCGGCCTGCTGCAATCGGGCTTCCAGAGGCCCCCACAGGAACAGCCTGGGGTGGCGACCGTAGCGCGGACGCACCACCCGCCCGCTCATCAGCTCGTTCAGCAGGGGCAGGAGTTCCCCCGCCGGCAATGGAGGAAACCCCTCTGCCGCCTGATCCAGCTCCTGGAAGAAGGCGGAAAGGGCATCCCCGTCCTCCCCCTGCCAGAGCCGGTCGGCCCCGCTTTCGCTGTCCGTGGCCGCAAGGGCTTCCGCCGTTTCGAGAAGGGCCTGCAGCCAGTCGCGCAGGGGCAAGGGCTTCCCTTGCGCGACTGCGCCGGAAAGCGGGGCAAGCCCGCGCTCCAGCGCATCCAGAAAGGCAAGACTCTCGATCAGCGCGCGCCGTTCGGACTCCCGGCTTTCCTGGGGGCCGAGATGGGCGCGCCGCTCCTCGATCCGGTCGCGAAGCCCGGCAATGCCGGGGGCCGGGCGCGGGCCGCGCAGGGCCTGGATCTCGAGGCTGCGCAGGCGGGCGCGGAACCGGGCCGGGTTGTCGCCGCCCGCCGCCAGAGGATGCTTGAGGCAGGATAACAGCGCCACCGGGGCAAGGGCACCGATCACCATTTCGGCAAGGGTACGAAGGAACAGGGCTGGCGGCGTCGCCGCAAGGGGCCGGCCAGCGGAATCGTCGATCTCCAGTGACCAGCGTTCGAGACGCAGCGCGACCCGGCGCGCCAGCGCCCGGTCGGGGGTCACCAGCGCGGCCGTCTCTCCCCTTTCCAGGGCATCGCGCATCATCACCGCGATCGCCGCCGCTTCCTCGGCCGGGGTCGGGGCTTCCAGCCAGGAGACCCGTTCCATGGCCCGGGCGGGGTCGAGGTCGCGGGGCAGACGCGGCAGCGTGTTCATCGCACCGGAGACCAGACGCGTGCGGGCGAGCGCGTCGGCAGGAAGGGGCGAAGGCGGACCGGCGGCTTCCGGCGCTGGCCAGGCCTCGGCAAAGGGAGTGACATCGCCGCGTTCCACCCCAAGATGGCGCAACAGCCTCGCCAGCCCGTATTGGGGATGCGTTTCTCCCGGTGTTTCTGCTACTGTTTCTGCTGCTGTTTCTTCCGAAGCTTTCCCTGAATCCTCCCCCGAAGGGCCCCCCAATCCGTCCCGGGCCTCTGCCGCGATCTCCCGATCGAGGCCCGGCAGCACCACACAGCCATGGGGCAGTCTGGCGATGCAGCGAAGAAGGTCGGCGGTCGCCGGGATCGAGCCGGTGGATCCCGCAGCGATCACCGGAAACGAAGGCGGCCGGGCGGCCCAGTGTTCTGCGGTTCGTTCCAGCAGATGGTTGCGATACCGGGCCGGCCCGATCGCCCCCTCTTCCTCCAGAACCCGGGGCCAGGCTTCGGTGATCAGCGACAAGAAGCGCAGGATTTCCTGCCAGTGATGCGCCAGAAAGGCCTCTTGCGGCGCGATGGCGACCAGCGCCTCGGGACCGATCCTTTCGGTCTCCATCTGGTCGAGAAGACGGGCAAGTTCGGCGGCCAGCGACGCCGCCTGGCCGGCATCGGGCGTCCGTTCCCAGCTCAGCCCCTCGAAGCGCTGGACCATCCGGGCAAGAAGAAGCTGGCGGCGCAGACCGCCGATCACCGCCGGTTCCTCATCCGAAGGCGGCCCGCCGATCCCGCCCGTGGCGAAACCGCCATCCTCCCCGCCCGGCTCGGCGAACACGGAGCTTTCCTCCTCCAGATCGCCGAGCGGCAGGATTCGCGGCAGGAGCAGGGCACGGCCTCCGCTGGCCCGAAGGAAGGATTCCCGCAGGCCGCGCACGGCCCGGCGGGTCGGCACCAGGATCGTCACCCTTGCAAGGGCCAGCGGATCCTCGGGCGTCTGCCGGGAAACCCGACCAAGAACCCCTCGCGTCAGCACATCGAGAAAGGGGGCTGCGGCCGGAATGTCGTGAATGCGCGCCGGGGCCCCGGCTGTGCCTGCCGCCATCATCCGCCTCCCGACCCTTGCCTGTTCCGACCCAACGCCGCCATCCCCGGTTCGGCCATTCCCTTTTCAGCCAGGGCCAGGCCCTTCGGGGTGCCGACATGATACCATCGGCCTGCATGGGCAAGGCCCCAGAGTCGGCCCTCTTTCCGTGCCCTGTCATAGACATGGTTGAGAGAGAAGGCGCCTTCCGGCGCTCCATCGAAGGCCGCCGGTGTCAGGATCTGGATCCCGGTGAAGACGAAAGGCGCCGTCCTGGCCTCGCCCCGGCGGACAAGCCGCCCGGGCCCGTGGGGCGTGGCGGCATCGAGGAAGAAATCTCCCGCACCGTCATAGCCGACCGTTTGCGGCATGGACACCACGAGCAGAAGCACATCCATGCGCCCGGGATCGAAGGCCTCGGCGAGGCGGCGCAACGCCGGGGCCGGGGCGGGATCGTCCCACAGGATATCGGCATTGACGGCAAAGAACGGCTGGCCGGAAAACCGATCGATCACCCGCAGGATTCCCCCGCCGGTCTCGAGCCGCGTGGTTTCTTCCGACAGGCTGATCCGCGGCATCGCCCGGGTCGCGAGATGATCCGCGATCATCGACCCCAGGTAATGGGTGTTGACGACGCAATCGCGCACCCCCGCTTCGGCCAGGCGATCCAGAACATGGTCAAGGATGGTGCTGCCGCCCACCCTCACCAGAGGCTTCGGCCTGTCGTTGGTGAGGGGCCGAAGCCTGAGGCCGAGACCCGCCGCGAGAACCATGGCGCGCGCAGGCACGGGGATCATGGTCGGGGCTCCGCACGATGCGGGCGAAGGGAAGGGATGCTCCGCCGCTCTTCCGGCATCGTCCGATCGAACCATTCCCGGAGCCGGGCCAGCAGCGGATGCCGGAGATCCTGCTCCAGATTTCGCCAGACACGGGGAAGATGGCCAAGATAGCCGGGTTTGCCGTCGCGATGGGCGAGCCGGGTGAAGATGCCGATGATCTTGGCGTTGCGACAGGCCGACAGCACGGCGGCGGTGGCATCGAAGGCTTCGGGGTCCAGCTCCGGCCGGCCTTCGAGATAGCGCGCCCGCACCCGCTCGGCGATGCCCGCGGACAGATCGCGGCGCGCATCGCGGATCAGCGAAACCAGATCATAGGCAGGCGGCCCGCCCAAAGCATCCTGGAAGTCCAGAAGACCGCAGCGGGCAATGCCGGTGCGGCCGTCGAGCAGCATCAGATTGTCCACATGGAAATCGCGCAACACCAGGCTCGCCCCGGCTTCCCTGCCCTGCATTCCCCGGTCCCGGCCCGCCCGGGCGGCCTCCGTGCCGCAGAGCCGGGCGGCGGCAAGAGCCTCGCCCCACAGCCCCCTGTAG
>JBJHAU010000168.1:0-5177 GCA_050480665.1 Alphaproteobacteria bacterium
CGACGATGCGCCCACCTACGCCATGCTGGCCAGGGGCGAGACAACCGGGGTGTTCCAGCTGGAAAGCAGCGGGATGCGCGATGTGCTTCGCAATCTGAAGCCCGACGTCTTCGAGGACATCATCGCCCTTGTCGCCCTCTACAGGCCCGGGCCGATGGACAACATCCCCCGCTATATCGCCTGCAAGCATGGGCGCGAAAAGCCCGATTACCTGCATCCCAAGCTTCAGGGCATCCTCGAGGAAACCTTCGGGGTCATGATCTATCAGGAGCAGGTCATGCAGATCGCCCAGCAGCTTGCCGGCTACAGCTTGGGTGCGGCCGATCTGCTGCGCCGGGCCATGGGCAAGAAGATCAAGGCCGAGATGGATGAACAACGGCGCATCTTCGTCGAAGGCGCCATGGCCCGCGATGTCGGCAAGAAGACGGCCGAGCATATCTTCGATCAGGTGGCCAAGTTCGCCGGCTACGGGTTCAACAAGTCGCACGCCGCCGCCTATGCCCTGATCGCCTATCAGACCGCCTGGTTCAAGGCCAATCATCCGGTGGAGTTCATGGCGGCGTCGATGACCCTGGACATGGGCAATACCGACAAGCTGAACGTGTTCCGGCAGGAGCTCGATCGCCTTGGGATCGCCCTGCTGCCTCCCGACGTCAACGCCTCCGAAGCCGAATTCATGGTGGAAACCGTCTCAGGCGGCAAGGCCATCCGTTATGCGCTCGGGGCGGTCAAGGGGGTCGGCCGGGTTGCGATGGAAGACCTTGTGCGGGAGCGCAAGGCGCAGGGTCCCTTTGCCGATCTTGTCGACTTTGCCGGTCGCTGTGACCATCGGGTGCTCAACAAGCGTCAGCTGGAGACCCTGGCCGCCGCCGGAGCCTTCGACTGCCTTGAAGCCAACCGCGCCAAGGTTCTGGCCAATGCCGAACGGCTCGGCGCCTATGCCCAGTCAGCGGCGCGAGAGCGGGAAAGCGGGCAGGGAAGCCTGTTCTCTGCTGAAGGCGGCGGGGCGGGCACGCTGGCCCTTGCCGAAGTGCGTCCCTGGCTGGAGATGGAGCGTCTGCGCCACGAATTCGAGGCGATCGGATTCTATCTCTCCGCCCATCCCCTCGATGCCTATGGCGCGCGGCTGGAGCGATTGCATATCGTCCGGGCGTCAGATCTGGCCTCGCGGGTCGGCCAGGGCGAGGCGGCCAGGATCAAGATGGCGGGAACGGTGATCGGGCGCAAGGAGCGAACCTCGGCAAGGGGAAGCCGCTATGCCTTCGTGCAGGTTTCCGATCCTTCCGGCGTCTTCGAGGTCACGGTCTTTTCCGAAGTGCTTTCGGCCAGCCGGGATCAGCTTGAAGCGGGAACCAACCTTCTGTTCACCGTCGAGGCGAAGCGCGAAGGCGATGACGAGAGCATGCGCCTTACGGTTCTGGGCCTTCAGGGGCTTGATGATGCGCTCGCCCACACTGTTCCCGGGTTGAAGGTATCGGTGTCCGACCCGGCGGCTCTGGATGATCTGAGCCGGATCGTTGCCGCCGCCCCCCGCGGCAGGGGAGAAATCAGCCTTGTCCTCGGCCTCGCGCCGGGTCACGAGGTGGAGGTCAGCCTTCAGGGCGGATATGCGCTGTCGCCTGCGTCGCTGACGGATCTTGGCCGGATCCCCGGAGTGAGCGCCGTTCGCGAGATCTGAGGTCCTGATCCCTGAGCCCTGAGCCCTGGTTCCGGCTTCCGAGGCGAGCCCTTCCTGCCCCGGCCGCTGGTTTTCCTTGCAAAATCGCCCCTTTGCCGCTAACTAGGCGCCCATTCAACCCGCACGCGGGGTTGTGGCGGCTTTCGCCGTCCATCCGGTGTCCGTGAAGGACTGAGGCCCCGCGGAGGAACAACCGGAGAACCTTCATGGCCCTGCCTACCTTTACCATGCGCCAGCTTCTTGAAGCCGGCACCCATTTCGGTCATCGCACCGGGCGCTGGAACCCGAAGATGGCGCCCTATCTGTTCGGCGAGCGCAGCGGCGTTCACATCATCGATCTGCAGCAGACTGTTCCGATGCTTTATCGCGGCCTTCAGGCCGTGCGCGATGTCGCGGCAAACGGCGGAAGGGTGCTGTTCGTCGGCACCAAGCGCCAGGCCTCGGCCAAGGTTGCGGAAGCGGCAAGGCGCTGTGGCCAGTATTATGTCAACCATCGCTGGCTCGGCGGCATGATGACGAACTGGAACACGGTAACCGGTTCGGTGCGCCGCCTGAAGTCGCTGGATGAACAGTTGTCGAGCGAGGAAGGCACGGTCGGCCTGACCAAGAAGGAACTGCTGCAGATGACCCGCGAACGGGACAAGCTGGAGCGGGCCATTGGCGGTATCAAGGATATGGCGGCACCGCCCAACATTCTGTTCGTGATCGATACCAACCGCGAGGATATCGCCATCAGCGAAGCCAGGAAGCTCGGGATTCCCGTCGTGGCCGTGGTGGACAGCAATTCGGATCCCGAGCCGATCGATTTTCCGATCCCGGGCAATGACGATGCGGTGCGCGCTGTCGAGCTCTATTGCCGTCTGATGTCCGATGCCATCCTTGATGGAATTCAGGAGGAGTTGTCCGTGTCCGGTGTGGATATCGGTGCAGCCGATGTGGCGCCGGTCGAGGCTCTTCCCGAAGAGGATGCTGGTGCCGAGACGACATCTGCCGCGCCCGCCGATGCGGAGAGCGTGGCCGCGCCCCTTCCGGAAGCCGAGGAATCGAAACCCTGATATTTGTATTTTTATCAGGCAGTTGAAAGAATTTTCTAAATCGGGAATTGAAGATATGGCTGAAATCACAGCGGCTCTGGTCAAGACGCTTCGCGAGACGAGTGGCGCCGGGATGATGGACTGCAAGAAGGCTTTGTCGGAATGCGGCGGCGATCTTGAGGCTGCGACCGACTGGCTCAGGACCAAGGGGTTGGCGGCTGCCTCGAAGAAGGCTGGCCGTGTTGCCGCCGAAGGCCTCGTCGGGGTTGTTGCCGAGGGCAAGAGCGGCGTCATGGTCGAGATCAACTCGGAAACCGACTTCGTGTCGCGCAATCCCGAATTCCAGGATTTCGTGGCATCCGTGGCGCGTGTTGCCGCCGGCGTGGCGGTAGAACAGGGGGATTCCCCGGCCGGTGATGTCGCCGTGCTGGCCGCCCAACCCTTTCCCGGGCTTGGCAAGTCGGTTGAGGAGCGGCTGACCGAGATGGTGGCGACGATCGGCGAGAACATGACCCTGCGCCGCGCTGCGTCCCTGTCCGTTTCTCAAGGGCTGGTGGCAAGCTATGTGCACGCCGCATCCGCCCCGGGGCTTGGCCGGATCGGTGTGCTTGTTGCCCTGGAATCCGAAGCTCCGGCCGAGGTTCTGGAGCCGCTCGGGCGCCATCTGGCGATGCATGTCGCGGCGGCCGCGCCGCAATCGGTCGATGTGGGAAGCCTCGATCCTGCCGCCGTTGCGCGCGAGCGTGCCGTGCTGAGCGAGCAGGCGCGCGATTCAGGCAAGCCCGAAGACATCATCGCCAAGATGGTTGAGGGCAGGCTGCGGAAGTTCTATGAGGATGTGGTCCTTAACGAGCAGATCTATGTGGTCGATGGCGAATCCCGTGTCGGCAAGGTGGTCGAAGCCGCAGCCAAGGCTGCCGGCGCACCGATCGCGGTTGCCGGGTTCGCCCGCTTTGCCCTTGGTGAAGGAATCGAACGCGAGAACAAGGATTTCGCGGCGGAGGTGGCCGCACAGCTCGGATCCTGACAGGGCCGGGCCATAACGGCATCCGCATGGGGGGGCGGGCATTCTGATGGCGGCGAAACCCTGTTATTCCCGTGTCCTGCTCAAGCTGTCGGGCGAGGCCCTGATGGGCAGCGCGCCCTATGGACTGGAATCATCCACGATCCAGGCAATCGCCGAGGATATCCGTAGCGTCCACGACGAGGGTGTTCAGGTTGGCCTTGTGGTCGGGGGCGGCAACATCTTCCGGGGCATTGCCGGAGATTCGGTGGGGATCGAACGGGCCAGCGCCGATTTCATGGGCATGCTGGCCACGGTGATCAACGCCATCGCCATGCAGAACATTCTCGAAAGCGCCGGGGTGCCCACCCGGGTTCTTTCGGCGATTCCGATGCGCACTGTCTGCGAACCCTATATTCGCCGACGCGCGATCCGTCACATGGAAAAGGGGCGCATTGTCATCTGCGCTGCCGGTACGGGAAACCCGTATTTCACCACGGACACGGCGGCCGCGCTGAGGGCGGCAGAACTGGATTGTCAGGTTCTTCTGAAGGGAACCCAGGTCGATGGTGTCTATTCCGCAGACCCGAAGATCGTTGCCGATGCCGTTCGTCATCCCCGTTTGAGCTATGATGACGTGCTGTCGCGCAATCTCAAGGTCATGGATGCCTCAGCCGTTGCCCTGGCCCGCGAGAATGGCATCCCCATTCTGGTCTTCTCGATTCACGCGAAGAACGCGCTTGCCGACGTGATTCGCAGGCAGGGCGAGTTTACCGAGGTCTCGGCACAGGCCTAGTGCCCCGTTGTCGGGGATCGCCGCCTGCCGTGGCGGGATGCAACGAAGAGCAGGAAGAGCAGAGGGTGAAACATGGCGGATCCGGATATCGATGATCTTCAGCGGCGGATGGATGGCGCCCTGACGGTTCTGAACGAGGAGTTCGGGGGGTTGAGGACAGGCCGCGCCTCGGCCAGCCTTCTTGATCGGGTCGTGGTGTCTGCCTATGGCGCGGAGATGCCGCTCAACCAGGTGGCCAGCATCAGCGTGCCCGAGGCCCGGATGATTCTTGTCAGCGTCTGGGATCGCGGCAATGCGGGTTTTGTCGAGAAGGCCATCCGGGAATCGAGCCTTGGGCTGAATCCCTCGTCCGAAGGACAGACCATCCGGGTGCCGATCCCGGAATTGAGCGCCGAACGGCGCGAGGAAATGGTCAAGATCGCGCATCGTTATGCGGAACAGGCGCGAATTTCGATCCGCAACGTTCGTCGCGACGGCATGGACAAGCTGAAAAAGTTGGAAAAGGATGGCGAATTGTCCAGCGACGAGCATCGGGCCTGGGCCGATGAAATCCAGGACATGACCGACAGGATGATCGCGCGTATCGACAAGAGTCTGACGGAAAAAGAAGCGGAAATCAGGCAAATCTGACGCATGGCGACGACACGTTCAGGAACGGCCCCGGTC
>JBJHAU010000169.1:0-5077 GCA_050480665.1 Alphaproteobacteria bacterium
TTCAGGTCCGCTGGAAGCTGAAAACGCAATCCCCATTCTGTCCAGCAGGCAAGGCGCGGCCGGTATCATGGCGCAAGGAAGAAAGGCTGCGCTGAGACGCCTTTTCCCTGATTCGGGCGTGAAAGCGGTGGGGCGTGAGGCCGGCTGGTTCGTGCAGCGATTCAGGGTGTGTTCGGGCTGCGTTCAGGCCGCGACGGGTCTTGCCCCTTGCGTGGCGAAGCGGCGTAGCAGGCGCCGCGAGGCAGGATCGAAATCGGTTCTGGCATGAACCGTCGTGCGGTTGTCCCAGATCAGCAGGTCGCCGGGCCGCCACTTGTGCGTATAGCGGATCTCGGGGCTTTCGATCAGGGCAAACAGGCGTTCGAGAAGCGCGTCGGATTCGTGTCTGGGCATGTCTTCGACATGCAGGGTCATCAGGCGGTTCACCAGCAAGGCCTTGCGTCCGGTTTCCGGAATGATCTGCACCATCGGGTGGATGAAGCTCTTGTGCGGGGTATTCCTGTCGCGCAGTGTCGTGCCGTGCAGGTATCCCTGAAGCGCGCGCTTGCCGATCAGGAAATCCCGGGTTGCGGCATCGAGCCTGTCCCAGGCGGCGGTCAGCGAGGCGAACAGCGTATCGCCGCCGGTCTCGGGAACCTCGATCCCGTAAAGGATGGTAGCCCGGGAAGGCTCTTCCAGATAGATCATGTCGGCGTGAAACTGCATCTCGCCATCGGGCAGCGAGCCGATCGGCTGGCCGTTCTCGCGGATATTCGTGACGAGCATGGTGTAGCCGTCATAGGGATCGGCCTCGGCACGCCTGGACTCATTGCGCATCGCCTTCGGACGCGGCCGGGCGACAAGCTCGCCGAACAGGCGGGAGACCCGCACCTGATCCTGCTCGCTCAAGGTCTGCCCGCGAAAAACGATCACGCCATGATCGAGCCAGGCGCGTAGGATCGCCTCTCCGGTCTCGCGATCCAGAGGCTTCGTCAGATCAATGCCGCCGATTTCGGCCCCGATATGAGGTGTGAGGGGGGTTACGGTGATGCCTTCAGTCATGGAAGCGCTCCCTCTTCCTGCCCGGTTTCGTCCGGTTCCTTGCCGAATTCCGCCCGGAATCCGCTGATGACGGCTATCGCGACATTCGATCTTCCGGTGAAGGCGGAGTCTAGCCGTGATCGCCCCGTTACGGCAAGGCTTGCGCTCAGCGTGCCCGGGATCGTTCCTTCCGCGCAGGCTTCAGCGGCTCGATCTGAAGAAAGGCGGGCATGTGATCGCCAAGGCCGACCACCGGCGGGCCGGACTCTTCCCGCGATTCCTGGGGGTTGCGGCGGGGGCGCGGCTCTGCCTTTGCGGCGGGGCGGGACGGGGGTGAAGGCGCTGCATCCTTCGGGGCCTCGCGCTGATCCTCGCGATTCCCTTCCTTGTCTCTGCTCTCTGTGCTGCCTGTGCTGCCCTTACCTTCTCTGTTGCGTGCAGGGCGGGGGGATTCCTTCTTCGACTCGCGTCCGGAAGCGGTGGCCTTGCGGGTACGGCCCGATCCCCGTTTTCTTGAAGGCGTGGCATCGGGGGCGTCTTCGCCTTCCTCGGAAACCTCGATCCCCGCAATCTCCAGAGTGGGGATATCCATCTTGAGAAGGGCCTGAATGGCATCGACAAAACGACCATCCGATCGCGTGGCGAGGGTGATGGCCCGGCCGCTGGCGCCCGCCCGGCCGGTGCGGCCGATACGGTGGATATAATCTTCGGCGTGGAACGGCACGTCATAGTTGAAGACGTGGCTCAGGCCGGCGATATCGATCCCCCGGCCGGCGACATCGGTGGCCACCAGATAGGTGATCGTTCCGTTCTTGAAATCGGACAGGGTCTCGCTGCGGGAAGCCTGGGCCATGTCGCCGTGAAGGGCGGCTGCGGAAAACCCGTGACGCTTGAGGGAACGGCTCAATGTGTCCACATCGCGTTTGCGATTGCAGAAGATGATGGCGTTGCTCACCTTCTCGGCTGCGAGAACCTGGCGAAGGGCGGCCCGCTTTTCATAATCCTTGGCGGGGCAGCGCAGCAGGAAATGATCCACGGTCTCGGCGGCGGAACTTTTCGGAGAGACGGAGATTTCCTTCGGGTTCATCAGGAAGGCATCGGCGAGGCGTCGGATCTCTGGCGGAAAGGTGGCCGAGAAGAAAAGGGTCTGGCGAATTTTGGGCAGGAACGAGACGATCCGTTCGACATCGGGGATGAAGCCCATGTCCAGCATCCTGTCGGCTTCATCGATCACCAGAATGCGGGTGTCGTTCAGAAGGATTCCACCGCGTTCGAAGTGATCGATCAGCCGACCCGGGGTGGCGATCAGGACATCCACCCCGCGATCGAGCTTTTCAAGCTGCGGGCCGAAGGATTCCCCGCCGATCAGGAGCGCCATGGAAAGCTTGCTGTTCTTTCCGTAAAGCCGGAAGTTCTCGGCCACCTGGGCCGCCAGTTCCCGGGTGGGTTCGAGAATCAGGGAACGGGGCATGCGCGCCTTGGCGCGACCCTGCGAGAGGATGTCGATCATCGGCAGGGTGAAGGATGCCGTCTTTCCGGTGCCTGTCTGGGCTGAGCCAAGAATGTCCCGGCCCATCAGCACATAGGGAATGGCTTGTTCCTGAATGGGGGTCGGGGTTTCATAGCCGACATCCCTCACGGCATCGAGAATGCCCTCGGACAATCCGAGATCTGAAAATGTGGTCAAACCGAAACAGCTTTCCTAACCGAAGGAATCATGCCCTCAACGGGGAGCGCCGGGCCACAGTAGGGGCACCGGGCCGGGCACACCATAGTCAATTGCCGCTCCAGTGAAAAGGCCAAGCTTCCGTGTTCGCTTCCGGAAGACCGCTTTCAGGGGTTGGGGGGGATATCCCCGCTGTCGTCGCGCAGGAGTTCCATATCCATGTGCTGGCGGAACAGATGCGCCACGGTCTGCCGAAGAAGCGCGGTGAAGGCGGGATCATCGGGGCCGGGAACCGGACGGGGCAACCAGGCCGTGACTTCCGAATCCAGCCGCTGGCCCCAGCACCAGGCCGCGACCAGGCGGACGGTTTCGCTTGCGCGTCCCGAAGGGGCGGGCGCGCCCGAGCAGAGCCCCGCCGCAGAGAGCACGGGATCGAACACCATCACGACCCGCCATCCCTCGGTGCCGACATCTGCCGGGGCCTGGGTGAACAGCGTGCGTGGGCCCGGGTTGGCGCCCTGCATGGCCTCGATCACGGTCCGGTCGAAAGCACCCTTTCCGATGGCGAAAGGATTGCCCGCCAGAACCACGGGTGTTTCACGATTGCCATGATAGAGGACGAAGTTGTTGTGGTCGTAGGTCGCCTCGCTGTAGTTGGCCTGAAGCCTGACGCCGCTGCTTTCGCAGGCGGCCAGCAGGACGATGGTGGCAAGGGAAGGTATCAGCATCGACCATCGTGGCATGACCCGCACTCCCATGAATGGCATATCCGGTGAATGGCACACCCGGTGAAGGACATCCGTCCACGGCCTTGAAAACGGCGGCGGATCAGATGCCCGAAATCCTGGAATCCATCTGATCGTCCGCCCGAATTACGACAAAATCGTGGCCGCCTTACACATCCACCGATGCGGCGGCCATGGCGGCATGTTCCTGGATGAACTTCAGCCGCAGTTCCGGTTTTCGTCCCATCAGGCTCTCGACCCGGTCGGACGTATCCTGACTGGTTTCCTCATGCAGGGTGACCCGCAAAAGAACCCGCTTGCCCGGCGCCATTGTGGTTTCCTTGAGCTGGGCAGGGGGCATTTCTCCAAGCCCCTTGAAGCGGCTGATCTCGATCCTGGCCTTGCCGGTCAGCACCTCGCGGATCAGCTGATCCTTGTGGGCATCATCGCGGGCGTAGAGAACTGTGCCCCCCTGGGACAGGCGGTAAAGCGGCGGCACGGCAAGATAAAGCCGCCCGGCCTCGATCAGGCCACGCATTTCACGAAAGAAGAAGGTGATCAGAAGCGAGGCGATATGGGCGCCATCGACATCGGCATCGGTCATGATGATGACCCGCTCATAACGGAGCTTGTCCAGATCCAGTCTGGACTGGGTGCCGCAGCCGAGCGCAAGGGTCAGATCGGCAATCTCCTGATTGGCCTGGGTCTTTTCCCGGGTGGCGCTGGCCACGTTCAGGATCTTGCCGCGCAGGGGAAGGATGGCCTGGGTCTTGCGATCCCGGGCCTGTTTGGCGGAACCGCCGGCGGAATCGCCCTCGACAAGGAAGATTTCCGTCCCCTCGGCGGAGGATTCGCTGCAATCGGCGAGTTTGCCGGGAAGCCTCAGCTTGCGGGTGGCGCTCTGGCGCTTCATGTCCCGCTCGCGGCGTGAGGCCAGGCGTTCCTCGGCCCGCTCGATCAGGGCATCCAGCAGCCTGTCTGCCGTCGCCGGATCTCCGGTCAGCCAGTGATCGCAGTGATCCTTGATCGCGGTCTCGACAAGCCGGCTGACCTCAGGACTTGCCAGACGTTCCTTCGTCTGCCCCTGAAACTGGGGTTCGCGGATGAAGACGGAGAGAGCCCCGAGTGCGCTGTCCATCACATCATCGGCAGTGATCCGGCTTGCCTTCTTCTTGCCGGCCCGTTCGCCGTGATCGCGCAAGGCGCGAAGAAGCCCGGCCCGCAGCCCGGATTCATGGGTTCCCCCCTGGGGGGTGGGGATGGTGTTGCAGAACGAGGCAAGGTGGCCCTCGCCATCGGCGGGCCAGGTCAGCGCCCATTCGAGGCGGCCGCTTTCCTCGCCATTGCCGATCCGCGTTTCCCCGAAAAACCCGTCGGGGGTCAGGCTTCTGCGCCCGTTCAACGTATCGGCGACGAAATCGGCAAGTCCGCCCGGAAAATGCAGGTTGGCTTTCTCGGGGGTTTCGGAATCGGCTGCAACCAGGGCAGGCGATACCTGCCAGTGCAGCGTCACCCCGCGGAACAGGTAGGCCTTGGCCCGGATCAGGGCAAACAACCTGCGGGGCTGGAAACGGGCTTCCGCGCCGAAGATGTCCGGGTCGGGATGAAAACGGATGGTGGTGCCGCGACGATTGCGAATGGCGCCAGCATCCATCAGGGGGCCTTC
>JBJHAU010000170.1:0-5054 GCA_050480665.1 Alphaproteobacteria bacterium
GTGCGGAAGGCGGCATTGCATTCAAGAACCCGCCCCCCGGCGTCGAGAATGGCGATTCCGGCCGGCGCATCCTCATACATCTTGCGGAGCGCGGCGGCAGAGTCAGTCGGGCGGGTCGCATCCTCCGGGGCGGGCGAATCTTCGGATTCGGGAAAGATCCAGTGGCCGAGAAGGCCATGGCCGGCCGCCTCGGGAAGCGGGCCTTCAACCAGCCGGACAGGCATGATCCTTCCCGCGCCGCAACGCAATCCGGCCATCCGGCCAGAGGGCCCGCAGCCGTGGCCAGGCTGGGCCGAAGGCACGATGCCGGACGACGGCTCCGGCTCCAGAAGGCTGTCTGTGGTCAGCCCCTCGGCCTGCCCGGCAAAGGCCGGTCGCCCCAGCCACGCCGCAAGGGTCCGGTTCAGATGCAAAATCTTTCCTGTTTCGTCGGATATCGCGAATCCGAAGGGCGCCGCATCAAGGGCTTCCGCAGGTCGTTCGAGCGCCGAACGGCGCGCCTCTTCGGCAAGGGCCGCCTTGTGGGCGGCGGTGATGTCCTCGAAACGATACAGGCACCAGCCCTGCCGCCCGCCGATCGGCGACAGGGAAACCCTGAACCAGTGTTCGCTCTCGATCCCGTCCTCTCCCCTCCGCTGATATCGCACCGGTGGCACGTCATCGTGGCAGGGGATCGCGCCCGGCGCCGCAGACCTGAGCCCGACGGAAGCCATCAGGGATTCGAGCGCCTGTTCCCCCACCCCGGCCATGCGTCGCGCGGCCGGATTGGCGTAACGGAGCGTTCCCGAACGATCCAGAACCACGATGCCGGCCGGATCGGTGGCCGCGATGAGGCGCGCAAGGCGGGAAGGGTGCGCCTGCCAGAGTCTTCCCGCGACAAGCCCCGATCCGGAAAGCAGGACCAGCGCGCCCAGCAGCGGAAGAAGACCAGGGCGCTCGCCGGGATCGCCGAAGGCAGGGAACCCGGGAAGGCCAGCCCACACGGCCATGAGGAACAGCCCGAACCCGAGGACAACGCCAAGGAGAACGACAAGGAGAATGCGGTCGATTCCTGCCATCATGACGGCATCAGGCAACAGGGAAGAGGGCACGACCAGCCCCTTCCGGAGCGCGCGCTTCGCATGCGCATTGTTCCTCGCATGCGCATCATCCCTGCCCGGACCCCTGCTCCCGATACGGGACGCAAGGCCCGCTTCAGCCGGCTGATCGGCCATGGTGTTCCCCCGATACGCAGCGCCTTCGCAGGACGGGAAGGCGACACCCTGAAATGACGATACCGGGCCGACATGGCTCTGTCACCGTTCAATGCCTCTTGCGGCGCGGCTTCAGGCGCATGACATAGCCGATCACCTCGGCCACCGCACGATAATGCTCGGGCGGAATCGGCCGACCGATCTCGACCCCGGCGTAGAGCGCCCTGGCCAGGGGGGGATTCTCCACCAGCGGAATCTCCAGTTCCGTGGCGCGCTCGCGGATCCGCTGGGCCAGCAGATCGGCCCCCTTCGCCACCACCACCGGGGCCTCCATCTCATCCTGTTCGTATTTCAGGGCGACGGCAAAATGGGTGGGGTTGGTGACCACCAGGGTCGCTTCCGGAACCGCCTGCATCATCCGCCTGCGTGCGCGCTCGGTTCGAATCTGGCGCAGCCTGGCCTTGACCATGGGATCGCCCTCGGTCTGCTTGAATTCGTCGCGGATTTCCTTGGGACTCATCCTGAGCTGCTTGATGTGCTGGCTGTTCTGATAGAGGAAATCAAGGGCGGCAATCACCGTCATCACGGCAAGCACGGCCACGATCATGGTGGCGGCGATGCGCCCGACCAGGATCAGAACCTCTCCGACCGGCAGCAGGGGAAGCTGGATCAGCGACCGATAGTCGCCCATCACCACCAGGGTTGCCACCACGCCCACGATCGTGAGTTTGAGCAGACCCTTCACGAACTCCATCAGCGAGCGCGACGAGAACAGCCTCTTGAAGCCCTTGAACACGGAAATCTTCTCGAGCTTCGGTGTCACCGGCTCGAAGGAAAAGACCGGAGGATGCTGGATCAGCGACGACAGCGCCGCCAGAACGACGAGAATGGCGAGCGGCAGCAGCATGATCATGGCCACCGCGCGGATCGCACGTCCGAGAAGGATGCCGGCGCCGCCATCTTCGAGACGCAGATCTTCGGGGCGGGCGATGAAATGGGTCAGAAACTGCTGCAGATCGCCCATGATACCGGGCGCCAGCAATCCGATCAGGATGGCCGCTCCCAGCAGGATGAACCAGTGATTGACCTCCTTGGAGGTGGCGACCTGCCCCTTTTCCTGGCTTTCCTGAAGCCGCTTCGGGGTTGGTTCCTCGGTTTTTTGCGATTGATCCTGGGTATCGTCGGCCACGGCTCTCTCCCTACTCCGCGCCCAGGGCGGATTCGAAAAGCACGAGCCAGCTGTCCCCAAACCACATCAGGATCAGCATCACCGAAAGGGCCATGGTGGCGAAGCCAAGGAAGATCATCACCGGCATTGCCACGAAGAAGATCTGAACCTGAGGCATCAGCCGCGCCAGAAGGCCGATTCCCAGATAGAACACCAGCCCCACGGCAATGAAGGGGGTGGACAGCTGGATACCGAGCAGGAAGCTGTCGGCCACCAGACGAGCCACCGACTGGGCCATGTCGCCGGTCAGCGGCATGATTCCGGGCGTCATCGCGCCATAGCTGGCCACCATCGCCCGCAACATCACGTGATGAAGGTCGGAAGCGAAGACGACCACGATCCCTGCCACCGAAAGAAACAGGCTCATCACCGACGCCTGAGACGCCGAGACCGGATCGAAGGTCATGGCATTGGCAAGGCCCGACTGAAAGGAAAACACGGTGCCCGCCACGTGCAGCGCCGACATGATCATCCGGGCGACGGTGCCGAGGAAAACTCCGATCACGATCTCGCCGAACAGCAGGATCACCAGGGTGGCAAGGCTTGCGGGAAGGGGCGGAAGGGTGTCGGCGACTGCCGGTGTCACCGCCACGGTGGTGGCGGCGGCAAGGGCCAGGCGAGCCCGGGGGGATACATAGGTTTCGCCGAATCCCGGCAGCATCATGAGCGCGCCACCCAGTCGGGCGAAGACGAGAAAGAAGGCAAACAAATCCGCAGGCAGCAGCTCCGCCATGGCTCTAGCCGGAACCGGTGACGATGCGGACCGCCATCTGTTCGGTGAAGACCATCAGGGTGGACAGCATGTAGGGGCCGAGAAACAGCAGCGAGAGAAAGATCACAAGAATCTTGGGCACGAAGGCCAGGGTCATTTCCTGAATCTGGGTCAGGGCCTGAAACAGGGAAATGATCAGCCCGACCCCGAGCCCGACAAGCATGACTGGCCCGCCAAGCTTGAGGACGACGATGATCGCATGGCGCACGATCTCGAGAACTTCGGCGCTATCCATGGCCCATACCCGAAAGTTTCCGCCGCTTCAGGCGCGCATGGTCGTGTTGTTGCACCGGCATGTTCCTGCACCGGTTCAGATCGGCATGCGCAGGATTTCCTGATAGGCCTGAACGACCCGATCCCTGACCGCGACAACGGTCTGCAGGGCCATGTCGGCATTGGCGACGGCCATGACGACCTCGTTGACGTCGGCCTTGCCGGTCATTGCCTGAAGCGAGAGGGTATCGGCCCTGGTGCCGGTTTGGCGAACCGCTGCGTTCATGTCGCCCAGGATCTCCTGGAAGGATTGTCCGGGCACCGCCGGGCGGGCATTCATTCCCCCGGTCGCGGCCTGCCCGGCAACCTGCTGATAAGCGCCGATGGCGGCGCCGATGGAAACGGTCATGGCGATGTCCTCTTTCCGGGTTTCCATCAGACGCGCAGAAGATCGATGGTTTTCTGGAGCATCGACTTCGCCGCCTGGATCACGTTCAGATTGGCTTCATAGCTTCGCTGGGCCTGCTTCATGTCCATCATCTCGATCATCGTCTTCACATTCGGCATCTTCACGAATCCCTGGGCGTCGGCGGCCGGGTGACCGGGATCATATCTTCGTTCGAAGCCCCGGTTGTCGGGAACGATCCGGTCCACCTGCACCTTGTTGACACCCAGGCTGCGATCAAGAAGGTTGCGGAAGGCGATGGTCTTGCGGCGATAGGGATCGACCTCCGGGTTCGGTGGCGAGGAATCGGCATTGGCCAGGTTCTCGGCCACGACACGCATCCGCATTCCCTGGGCGGCCATGCCTGCGGCCGAAATTCTCATGGTCTTGATCAGATCCATCACGCTGTTCCTTCACACAAATCGCCGGCACATCCATGGCCGGGCGAAACCATCGGGCCCTCACCCACCGGGCCGGCCGATCGCCGTCCTGATCATCGACAGATGCTTGCGATAGAGATTCACGATCAGTTCGTGATCCATCGCCGTCTGGGTCACCAGCATGGTCTGATCCTCAAGATCGACCCCGTTGCCCGCCAGCGACACGAAGGAATCGCGTTTTTCCATCTGCGGGTCGGAACCCGAGGCCCGCGCCGGAACGATATGCCCGCCCCGGGTCGCCTTCAGCGCAACGGGCTTCAGCCCGTTTCCGCCTGTGCCGTTCAGCAGGGCACGGAAATCCTGAGGCCGAAGATCCTTGGCCCTGTAGCCCGGCGTATCGGCATTGGCGATGTTCTGGGACAGCACCTGCTGGCGCTTGCCCAGCCAGGACAGGCGTTCCGCCATGACGGAAAACAGGGGCAGCTTGCCGAAATCCATCGTCGGTTGGGAAGCTTCGTCACGCCGTCTTGGCCGGTGACCGGGGAGGCCCGCTACATGCGGCCGTCCCGCAGGGTTCGACAGGTGACATCGAAAGCCCTTGCTGCACGAGCCTTGCACCCATGCTATTAAGATTCGGTAAAAGCAGGCCCGCCCACACTCGGCCTGTCTGGACCCGGTTTAAGGACGGATCATGCTGTATCTTACGCGCAAGGTCGGGGAGTCGGTGGTCATCAATGACGACATCGAACTGACCGTGGTCGAGGTTCGGGGAAAATCCATCAAGCTCGGCTTCACCTTTCCGCCCGATGTCAGCGTGCTTCGA
>JBJHAU010000171.1:0-4981 GCA_050480665.1 Alphaproteobacteria bacterium
TCGGAAAACGGGCGTGCGAGCCTTGCCGCCGCCTGTGTTGCTCTTGCGCTTTTTCTTCCCCCGGTGCCGGTTGCGGCCCAGGGGTTCGGGGATTTCACCGTAACCCCGACCCGGATCCTGTTCGAGAGTCGCAGCACCAATGATGTCGTGACCGTGATCAACCGGGGGGCGGAAACCGCCACCTTCCGGATTTCCTTCCTGCACATGAGGATGGCGGAGAACGGAGAACTGATCCAGATCGACCAGCTTCCCGAAGGCTACAAGGCCGCGGAACCCCTGATTCGCTTCGCGCCGCGCCAGATCGAAATTCCGCCCGGATCCAGCCAGGTGGTTCGTCTTTCCCTGCGCAAGCCCGCCGATCTGCCCGAAGGCGAGTACCGTTCGCACATGTTCTTTCGCGCCGTGCCCCCGGAATCCCGGGGCCAGGCCATCGATCAGGCCCCGGATCAGGCCGGCGACCTGCGGATCGAGCTCATCCCCATCTTCGGGGTGACGATTCCGATCATCGTGCGCCATGGGGCGGGGCTGGTGGCCACCGCCCGCCTCGAAAACCTGTCGCTGCAGACCCGCGATGGCATTCCGGTCCTTGCTGCCTCTGTCGGGCGGGAGGGCGAGGCCTCGCTGTTCGGCGATCTTTCCGTCGCGCATCTGCCTTCCGGCGGCGGACCCGCCCGGATCATTGCTGAACTGAACCGCCTCTCGGTCTATCCGGATATCCCGGCCCGACGGGTCGAGATTCCCCTGCGCCTTCCCGATGACCTGAGGCTCGACAGCGGCACCCTGGAACTGACCTACCGCAGCGCCGATCCCACTGCCGAGGTTCTGGCACGCGCCACTCTTGCCCTTCCCTGAAGGCAGGCTGGCGAAAGTTTTCATGCCCGAGACCCGCGCCGCACCCTTCACGCCACGGGGAACCCCTTCCCGGGCGCATCGGCACCCTTTTTCCCTTTTGCGATCGGCCCTGCCCATGGCCATCGCAGGGCTGTGCGCCATCGCCCTTGCCGCAAGCCTGGCGACCGCGCAGGAACCGCCCCCCGTTGCCCCGCCGCCGGCGGCGGATATCTCTCCCTCCCTGTTCGGCACGGGTTTCCCCGAGGGGGAAGCACAGGAACTGCTGCTGGCCCTGAAGCTTCGCAACCTTGAACTTGCGCCCGATATTCCCGCCGTTCTGGATGGCAATCTGCTTCTGGTGCCGCTTGGCGAACTGGCCGAGGCCCTGGAATTCCGTATCGGCGTCAGCCCCGCAGCCGGTCGGGCCAGCGGCTGGTTCCTGCGCGAAAACCGCCTGTTCTCGCTGGATCTGCGGCGGGCGCTCGTGGTCGTGGAAGGGCGCGAGGCCAGCTTCGATCCGCGCCTCGCCCGGGTTCTGGACAACGATCTCTATATCGATATCCGCCTGCTGGCCCAATGGCTTCCTGTCGATCTGCAACTGGATATCGCAAGCCTGACCCTGACCGTTCTCCCCCGCGAGGCCCTGCCGCTGGAAGAACGGCTGGCGCGCGAGGCCTATCGGCGGCGTGTCCTGGTCCGCCGCGATCCCGGCCCCGCATTGGCGACGCTCGATCATCCCTACCGGGCCTGGGGTATTCCCACCGCCGATATCTCGACCGAAACGACCATGACCCGAAGGCATCAGGCCAGCCGCCTCACCTCCCGCTATTCCATCCTCGCCACCGGGGATCTGGCCTGGATGAATACCGAGATCTATGCCAGCGGCGACGAGAAGAAGCCGCTCAGCGACGCCCGCATCCGCATGGAGCGCAAGGATCCGGATGGCACCCTTCTTGGCCCCCTGAACGCGACGGAAGTGGCCTTCGGCGACATCACCACCGGGCAGGTTCCCCTTGTCAGCAACCAGCAACTGGCGCGGGGCGCGGTTCTGTCCAACATGCCCCTGACCATGCCGGAAGAATTCGACAGGATCACCCTGGAAGGCGATCTTCCCCTGGGCTGGGAAGTGGAGCTCTACAGGAACAACGTGCTGCTGGATTTCAAGACCGCGAGCGACGATGGCCGTTACCGGTTTGCCGATATTCCGCTGCTGTTCGGTGTCAACCTGATGCGGCTGATCTTTTATGGCCCCCAGGGACAAAGGCGCGAGGAGCTTCGCCAGATCCGGGTCGGGCCGGATCAGCTCAACCCCGGCGACGTGCATTACCGGATCAGCATGGCCCAGCACGACGAGCGGGTGATCGAAGGGCTGCGCTCGGGAACCCGTCCGGCGCAGCGCGGCCGGGAACGCGCGACCGGAACCTTCATGATCGGTGTCGCCGACTGGCTCACCCTGGGCGCGAATGCCGCCACCCTGCCCCTTTCCGATGGCCAGCGCGACTATCTTGGCCTGACCGCCATTGCCGCCACCGGCCCCATCCTCTGGCGAAGCGACGCAATCCGCAACAGCGACCAGGGATCGGCGGGGCGGATCATGGCGCAAACCTCGGTTTATGGCTTTTCCCTGCTGGCCGAGGAAAACCGGTTCGACCGGTTCCGCAGCGAGGCGATCTCCGGCAGCGGTACGGAGTTTCTGAATGCCCGAACCCGGCTGCGGGCGGAAGGTGCCGTGCCGCTGGGGGGCGCGGGACAGATTCCCTTGAGCCTGACGCTGGATCGCGACCGCTTTTCCACCGACCGGCGCGATCTTCGCCTGACCAACCGCCTGTCCTATGTGATCCGGCGCGTCTCGCTGTCCAACACGCTGCGATGGACCCGCTCGCAAACCGGAACCTCCCGCGACACACAGACCAGTGGCACCTTCCTCGCCGGGGGAGCCATCGAGGCAACCAGGATTCGCAGTCAGGCCAACTACAGTCTCGGCCCCCGCCGGGCGCTGGATGCCGCAAGCGTCACCCTGGAACGCCCCCTGTGGGAGGCAACCCAGGGACGGGTGACATGGCAGCGCAAGTTCACCGGCACCCGTGGCGATGTCTACAGCGCCGGTCTGAACATTCGCCATCGTCATGCCTTTGTCGGCATCCGCGCCGAGTATGACGAGACCAGGCGGGAGGCACAGGCGGTTCTGTCCCTCTCCTTCTCTCTTGGCCCCGACCCGGCGCGCGGCAGCGCCTGGATCGCCGGCGAACGGGCGGCCACATCGGGCAATTTCGTGGGCCGCGTCTTTCGTGATCAGGATGGGGACGGGGTCTTCAATCCCGAAGCCGGAGACCAGCCGATTCCCGGCGCCCGGCTCGCCGTTGAAGGGCGGCCACGCGGCGATGAAGCCGATGAGGACGGCCTGATCCTGCTGCGCGGCCTGCCGGCCTACCAGAGAACCGCCATAGGGATCGATCCGCGCAGCCTGGGCGATCCCTTCCTGATGGCTCGCGAACCGGGGATCGGGCTGGTGCCGCGCCCGGGGACTGCGCCGATCTACGATTTCGCGGTGGCGACCACCGGGGAAATCGACGGGACGGTCTTCCGCATCGACGGCGATGCCGCCAGTCCGGTCTCCGGCGCCATCATCCAGCTTGTCGATGATCATGGCATGGTTCTACGCGAGGCCCGATCCGCCTTCGACGGCTTCTACCTCTTCGACTTCGTGCCGCCGGGACGCTACAGCCTGCGCATCGATCCCGACCAGCTTTCCAGCTTGCGGTTGCGGCTCGAACGCGAGGAAGCGGTCGAAATCGAAGGAGATGGATCGATCCTCTCCGACCAGAACCTGCTGCTGATCGCCCTTCCGCGCCCATAAACGCGCAAGGGAAACGGCCTCCTTGTGACGCTTAACCCGCTTCCTGCCTGAGATCGAGCGCCTTCAGGCAATGATCGATCCACAATGCGGTCAGACGCTCCTGTGCCCGGTTCTGGCCGAGCCTTTGCCTGAGCCCCTCGAAATCGACCACATCCAGAGGCTGATCCTGATTGAAGCAGGAAAACACCACCGTGGCCTTGCCGGTTTCAGGATCGATATGGGTTTGCAGGCACTGGGCGCAGATTTCCTTCATCATGCACTGCATCGGCGAATTGATCGAGCCGATGGCCGCATGGCCCGGCTTCAGCAGATCCTTCAGAACCGTGTGCCGGGCCCGGGCCACCGCAGCCATCATTCCATCCGAACCGATGGTGATGATCCGGTCCACGGTTTCGAGCGGGATGGGCGGCGTGCCGAGGGCGCCCTGGCCGTAATGCCGGATCGCCTCGACGATGTTGCCGGTGAAGCTCTTGTCCCCGGGCCGTTCGGGCACGAAGCCCGGGGCCTCGTCGCAGCACCAGACCACCACATCGGCCGCGGCGTGAATGTCTTCAACCTTGTAGCGGTCGGACAGGGCCTTGTAGCCGGCGAAATAGAGAACCTTCGATCCTGCCTCCCGCAGGGCGCGGCCAATGGAAAACAGGACCGCATTGCCCAGCCCGCCGCCCGCAAGCAGAACCGTTTCCCCGGCGGGGGTTTCTGTCGGCGTCCCTGTCGGACCCATCAGCACCACCGGCTCGCCCGGACGCAGAAGGGCGCAAAGATCGGAAGAGCCCCCCATTTCCAGGGCGATGACGGCCACCAGCCCCGCCTCGCGATCGACCCAGGCCCCGGTCATGGCCAGACCCTCCATCGCCAGCACCGTGCTGTCGGTCCTGAGGGCCAGGGTTTCGAAGTTCTGAAGTCGATAGAACTGGCCGGGCCGGAAGGCGCGGGCGGCGGCCGGGGCATGCAGGACAACCTCGATGATGGTCGGGGTCAGACGGTTCACCGCGCGCACCGTGGCACGCAGATCAGCATTCATCCGCGCGATCAGATCCTGGCCGCTGATCGCACTCGGCGCATGACGGGCCATGACCCGGCCAAGGACGGGATAGCCCTGCTTGGCCGAACCCATGGCCTTCACCACATTGCCGGCAAAGGAGGGATGCAGATCGCCGAAGACGCTGATCGCCCGGCCATCGGGTTCGATGGCGGTCAGCACATGAACGGCGGAAGGCTTGGCGCTGGCCTCGGGCTCTACGGGGGTGCCGTCTTCGTCGAGGGCACGGAAATGACGGCCATGCAGGATCA
>JBJHAU010000172.1:0-4957 GCA_050480665.1 Alphaproteobacteria bacterium
AGCGAGATCCGCAAGACCATTCTTGCAGGATCTGCCCGGGCGGCCACATCCAGCTATATCGCACCTGATCGTCTTGCCCCCGGGGCCCTCGTGGCCATGGATCTTCTGGCCCTCGTGCCCCCGAAGACCGGAACCAAGATCATCCGCGAGAACGATCCCCCCCGCCTTCCCTGCCGCTATCTGCGCTGGGGCGATCTGGTGGTCCTCTCCGGCCAGACGGCCGTGCTGCCAACGCTGGAAGAGCAGGTCCTCGGCAACATCCTGCCCCGGGTGGAAAGCTACCTTGCCGAGGCGGGAAGCGGGTGGAACCGCGTGATCCATGCCGCATGTTATCTGCACCGCGACGAGGATCCCGACCACATGCGCAGGCTCTACCGCCAGATGTCCGGCGGCTTGCCGCCACGATTCGATCTTCGTCCGGTGGAAGGGTATTCGGCCGAGGGCAAGAGGGTGGAAATCGAGATCACCGCCCTGGCCGGATCGGCGCCCCTCATTCCCTGACCGGAGCGGCCCCCCGCCCCGTTCCCCTTCCCCCATCTCACTGGCTTCGCCCCCTTCCCATGCCGGGGGCCTTCCCCAAACCGCCCCCCAGACAGGAGCACGAGAGCGCCATGCCGGACCTTCACCTCGACATCGCCATCAGCGATTACGACCATGTCCGCGATTTCACCAGCGGCAAGGTGCGTGCGCCCGGAATCAGCCTGACGCACATCGATCTGGAGGTCGAAGACATCTTCGCCCGTTTCACCGAACATCGTGAATGGCATGTTTCGGAATTTTCCATGGCCCGCTTTGTCGCCCTGACTTCGCGCAAGGATCCGAACCTGACAGGGATTCCGGTCTTTCCCTCACGCTTTTTCCGCCAGCATGCGATCTATGTCCGCACAGACAGCCCGCTCAGGGATCCGGCCGATCTGGCCGGAAAGGATGTCGGGATTCCCGAATGGGTGCAGACTGCCGTGATCTTCACCCGCGCCTGGCTGATGCATGATCTGGGCATTCCGCTGCACGCCATTCGCTGGACCCGGGCCGGAATCAACAGCACCGCCAACTGGTCGCAGGTGCCTCCGACCCTGCCGAAAGCGGTCCATTACGAAGAGGTTCAGGATCGCTCGCTGATGGACATGCTGCTCGATGGCCATCTCGATGCGGTGATCTGCGCCCATCCGCCTCGCCTCTTCGTGGAAGGCGATCCGAGGATACGCCGGCTGGTGGAGGATTTCCGCCCGGTGGAGGAAGCCTATTGGCAGCGGCACCGGATCTTTCCGATGATGCATACCGTGGCGATCCGCAAGGACATCTACGATGCCCACCCATGGATCGGCCCCAGCCTCTACGGCGCCTTCGAGGAAGCCAAGAACCGAAGTCTGGCCCGCGCCCTCGATGGCAACATCTGCCGCTATCCCATTCCCTGGGCCTTCGCCTTCGCCGAACATGCCCGCACCCTGTTCGGCAAGGATTTCTGGCCCTACGGGCTGAAGGCCAACCGCCAGACGCTCGACGCCTTCCTTCAGTTCTGTCACGAGCAGGGGGTAAGCGAGCACAAGCTGGAGGTTGAAGACCTCTACCCGAAAAACACACATGATCTCTGACCGCGATCAGCCGCGCCGCGCCGGAACGGGAATCTAGCGGCGCCCTTCTTCATGCGGTGATTCCGACTCCCCTGGCGCGGATCCGGTCTCATGAAGTTCGTCGTGATCGTCGATTTCCACGAACAGCGGGTGTTCGGCATCCTCGTTCCCTGCCCTGTGCATGCGTTTCCAGGATTTCCAGGACAGCGGCATGGTCACGACATAGGCCACAAGCACGCCCAGCATGGTCAGCCATGTGGCCGTGGCCAGCAGGGCCGCGAACAGGCCCACCAGAAGCAACGCGGGAAGGGCAAAGCGGCGGGGTATGCTGAACGACTTGAAGGCGTAGGTCGGCAGGCGGCTGATCATCAGCAGGGCAACGGTGATCGCCACGATCGAGACAGGCAGCGGATGGCGCGGCCAGGACAGATCGAAGGCCAGCGACAGGAGAAGGGGAAAGAGAATCAGCCCTGCTGCGGCCGGGGCGGGAACCCCCAGAAAGAACTTTCCGGCCCAGGGCGGGGCGGCGCCCCCCTCGCTCTGGACATTGAAGCGCGCAAGCCTGAGGGCAGCGCAGACAGCAAAGATCAGCACCACGATCCATCCGAGTTGTCCGGCATCCTGCAACGACCAGAAGAACATCACCAGCCCCGGAGCCACGCCGAAACTGATGAAATCGGACAGGGAATCCAGTTCGGCGCCAAACCGCGAAGAGCCCCGCAGAAGGCGGGCCACCCGGCCATCGAGCGCATCGAGCACTGCCGCGGCCACAATCGCCAGCACCGAAAGCGGCCAATGGCCCTGAATGGCGTAGAGCACCGCTGTCAGCCCCGCACAGAGAGCGAGAACCGTCAGCATGTTGGGAATCAGCCGGTTGACGGGAAGATCGGCAAGGCGGATCCTTCGCGCACGCATGCCGGGGCGTTGAAGGCGTTTTCGCGGCACCCGCATCACATCGGGCTTTCCTGCTTTGCCGGCGCGAGGCGCCTTGCAAGGATCGTTTCTCCGGCCCGGACCCTGTCTCCTTCGCGCACGACAACCTCGTAGCCGGCGGGAAGATAGACATCGACCCGGCTGCCGAAACGGATCAGCCCGAAACGCTCTCCGGCACGCAGGCCATCGCCTTCGCCAAGGCTCGAACGGATCCGCCGGGCAACGAGTCCGGCAATCTGGACAAAGGCGATCACCCCCCCCTCCTCGAGACGAAGGCGAACACCAAGGCGTTCATTGTGCAGGCTGGCCTTGTCCAGCGAGGCGTTGAAGAACCGCCCCGGATGGTAGGCGGTCTTCTCCACCGTTCCCGCCGCAGGACTGCGGTTCACGTGAACATCGAAGACATTCATGAAGATGGAGATCCGCGTCATCGGCGCGGTTCCCATCCCCAGCTCTTCGGGAGGAGGCGCCATGCACAGGGGAAGGCAAAGCCCGTCGGCGGGGCTGAGGATCGCGCCCTCGGTCGCCGGGGGGTTTCGTTCCGGATCGCGGAAGAACCAGATCGACCACAGCGCCACAACGGATCCGACAACCCCGAGGGGCCACCAGAGCCAGGCAAGCAGCAGGGCCGCGATCCAGAACAGGGCAATCGGTGTCAGGCCTTCCTTGTGGATACGCATGTCATCTCTGGCCTTTTCAAGGAGTTCCCTCGCGTGAGGGGTCCGCATGAAGGTGGTCCGCGCAAAGCTGCTTCGCCCCATCCGCCGATGCCGCAGGGCGGGCCATTCTAGTGGATGCCCCGGCGGGCGCAAGATTGCGAACCGTGCATGGCGCGCGCCCCCTGTCCTTTTGCTTCCGACATCATGCCGCGCCCCGCAGCTCCGTTTAGAGGCTTTTACCGGATCGTAAGCTTCTGTCGGGCAGGATGTGCGGATGCTATCGGCCCCATACCACCCCATGCCGCGCAGCCATGACAGCGCTTCTGCCTTGCCTTTGCAGGGACGAAGGGAAGGTTTTGCCGCAGCACTGCTTCCCGAAGATCTGCCCCAGGGCCTTATACCCCGCCTCGGTGAAGGCACACCCGGCCCGGAAGCCGACACAGGCGCGCCGCCACGCCACCAGGCCCGTTTCCGCCTTCACTGGCAGGGGCTGGAACTCGCAGGACGTCTGGAGCGCCAAGGCGGCGGGTTTGTCCTGGAACTTGCGGCACGACCGGGCACGATTCCCTTTTCAGCCGAGAATTCCATCCTTCGTCATCACCTGATCCGCGCCCTTGGCCCTTTGACCGCAGAAGCTTCCCTGAACGCAGAAGCTGCCTTGAACCCCGGATTAAGCCCCGCAGAAGGAACCCCCCTTGAGGAAAAGGGGCCGAGAATCTGTCTTGAAAGAGGCCAGGCCATTCTGGTCCGGGCCAGCACCCTCACGACAGATCCCCTGACGGCAACAAGGCTTATCGCAGCGATCATTGCCCTGGCCTTCAGGATGCGGCCGACGGTGGCGACACTGCTGCGCCTGATCCAGACCTCAGGCACACCATCGCGCCCCGTTCAGCACGAACATGCGGCTAGTTGGTGGTGGGCACCGACGGCAGGGTGAAGATCTGCCCGGGATAGATCAGATCCGGATCCCGAATCTGGTCCCGGTTGGCCTCATAGATCAGGGTATAGCGAATGCCCTGCCCATAGGTGCGGCGCGCAATCGTCCAGAGATTGTTTCCGGGTTGCACGACAAGCAGCTCGCGGTCGGAGAAGCTCTCGATCATCGCGGCGCGGGCAAAGGGAATTTCGATCCGCCCCGCGACCCGGCCTTCCCCGGACAGCTCGTCCACACGCAGCCGGTAGGTTCCCGGCGCAACGGGCTCTGCCGGGCGGAACGACCAGTGCCCCGTGGCATCGATCACCGTTCCCCCGATCGGGGCATCGTCGAGATACAGGTTCAGGGCCCCGCCCGGCTTCCCCCGACCAGCCACATGAATCTGGCCCCGGGCATCATAGTCGATGATGTCGAGGCTCAGGGCGAACGGGGCTTCCTCTGTCATGCCGGGGGTCGCGGGCAGCGTGCCGGGGGTGGCGGGCATTGGCAAAGGCCGGGCCGGCTGCTGAAGGATGGCAACGGGCCCCGGCCCTTCATCAGGACGGGATGAGGGGGCGGAAGACGCTGCGGGTTCCTCGCGGGGGACGCGCAAGGCCAGGGCGCCGGGGCGCTCCGTTTCGGCCAGGTCACGCCCCGCGATATCGGTGCCCGGTTCGGGAATCACCAGCAGAACCTCGTCCCGTGAACGGGTCGTGCCGCCATCGGGCGTTCTTGCTTCCAGTGCCAGGGCATGGCGACCGGGCGGCAGACGGGTTTCCGGCAGAAGCACCCATTCGCCACGATCATCGGCCGTGACCGTGCCGATCACCGTCTCGCGATCCCTGACCGTGACCTCGGCGCCAGGCGCGGCGCGACCGGCG
>JBJHAU010000173.1:0-4954 GCA_050480665.1 Alphaproteobacteria bacterium
GATGGCCGCCCCGCCCACGTGACGGTTTTCTTCAAGCGCAGCGAAGAGTGTTCCGGGAATCCCGGCGAAGGCACTGAGCGCATCGGCATCGAGACACACGCGCTTGCCAAGGGACAGGGCGGTGAGAACATGGGCCCGGGTCTTTTCGTCCACCCCGTAACCGGGGCCGAGCAGGACGGCATTGCGGCGGGGATCTGCCAGCAGATCGCCGAAGGCGGCCTTGGCCTCCATGGGATAGATCAGAAGCCCGGGAGTTGCCTGTGCATAGATCGGCACCACTTCGGGAACGCAGGCAATCCCGACAAGGCCGGCACCGATCCGCATGGCCGCCCTGGCGGCGAGTCGTGCCGCGCCGGTCATTGCCGCGCCACCGCCGATCACCAGATGACCACGGCTGTATTTATGGTCGTTCTCCCCGGGCCAGGGAAATCGATCGAGCCAGAGGGGCGGGCCGTTTTCGAACGCCTTCGGGCAAATGTCGTCGAGAACGGCGCCGGGAATGCCGATGTCGGCAAGGATCGTCTCACCGCACAACCGCCGCCCCGGCAGAAGCAGATGGCCGGGTTTCCTGCGAAAGAAGGTAACCGTCAGGCGGGCGGGCGCGGCATGGCCCAACACCTTGCCGCTGTCGCCATCGAGACCGCTTGGAACATCCACCGCCACGACCGGAAGGCCGGAATCGGCAAGCAACCCGATCACCTCGGCGGCCTTTCCCTCAAGGGGCCGGGCGAGGCCGGCACCGAACAGGGCATCGACGACAAGATCCGCCCCGTCGAGAAGATCCGGCTCCAGTGGCGCGAAGGCGGCGGCCCCGGCCCGTGCCGCCCAGCGTTCGGCATGAAGCCTTGCGGCTTCCGGCAGGGTCTTCACCTCGCCAAGAAAACCGAGACGCACCGGCCAGCCTGCCTCGTGCAGCAGCCGGGCCACGACAAAACCGTCTCCGCCGTTGTTTCCGGGCCCCGACAGCACCGTAACCCGGCAAGGTGAAAAGCGGGATTGCAGCGCCCGGACCACGCACTGCCCTGCCCTGTCCATGAGCACGGCTCCATCCTGACCAAGCGCGGCGGCGGCCCGGTCGGCTTTCGCCATCTCTGCATTGGTCAGAAGCGCCTGCGCGTTCCAGGATGCTTCAGACGAAGCGGGTTCGGCCCCCTTCGCCCTCACCGGGCCATCCTCGGGCCATGTCTTCGATCAGTTCCAGGGACCGAGATACGGTTCGCCATGATAGCTGTCCTCCAGGGCATCGAGGGTTTCCGGCCAGTTGCCCTGATGCACGGGGCGCCGTGCCGAGGCGGGGCGCGGTCGACCGTCCCAGCCAATCTGCTCCATGCCGTAATAGAGCTGAAGGGCATGGCCATCGGGATCAATGACAAAGGTGGTGTAATCCATGCCGAGTGTCATTTCCGGCGGCAGTTCGCGCGTGCGGAAACCCTTCGCTTCCAGAAAGCCGACAGCGGCGCGCAACTGCCTGTAATTGGCGAGTTGCAGGGCAAAGGTCATGGTCGAGGAATGCTCCGACAGGCCAAGCTTCGCCCGCAGGGCAAGGGGCGCCAGAACCAGGGCGTGATGATCGGTGTTGTTGCGAAGGAAGATCACCTTCTGGCCATGGCATTCGGCCTCTTCCGTCAGGATGAAGCCGAGCCTGTCCCGATAGAAGGCCAGCGACGCGGCAAGATCGTTCACGAACAGCCCGACCGGCCCGATCTTGACGATCTTGAAGGGCCTTGGCATCAAAACACCATCCACATCATGATCGAAGGGCAGGTGCTCCTCGTCATAGCGGTAGCCGGCATGCAGATCGATCCCGCGATCAAGGGCATCGCGGACCTCCTTGTATTCACAGATCTGGGGCAGGTCGGGGGTTTCGTGAAACTCGCGGTAGAACATGGACCAGGGCTTGGACAGCCCGTTCCAGCCGATCTGCTCGATCCCGTAATAGATCTCGTTGATATGGCCGTCGGGATCCTTGAGATAGCTGTGCCAGTTGGACCCGGGCATGTCGCGACCGGCACGAACCATGTCGCACCCCTGGGCGCGCAGCCACCGGTCGCCGTTCACCACCTCCTCAAGACTGCCGACCTGCCATGTCAGCTGATTGATGGTGTTGCCCTTCCAGAATCGCTTCCCTTCCGGATCGAGCGCCATGCGATGACGATGATTGTAGAGCGCCAGCGCATGATGATCGGAGCCATAGCGCAGGAAGTAGCGACGGCAATCTCCGAGATCGGCAAACTCGGGAGGATTCGGCCCTCCCTTGAAGGGATCGAAAACATCGCTGATCTTGAAGCCGAGAAGATCGGTGAAGAACCGCAGCATCGCCGCCTGATCCTGGGTGTTGATCCCGAAATGCCCCAGTCGGCGGATCTTGAACGGTTGCCGAAGGCGCAGACCGCCCACATCGAAGGTTTCGTCGCTGCCTGAAAGGTTCATCGCAATCCTCTGTTTTCACTGTATTCACATGTGAGAGTTAAAGGTTGAAAGGTGCTGGTCGGTCCGGCCGATCAACGGTCTATCGGTCTTCGCCCTCGAGCGCCCAGCTGCGTCCGTCGATATCGAGACGGCCATCGGCAAAGCGGACACAAAGCCTGAGGCTGCCTTCGTTCAACTGCCATGGCGTCACGGTCATGATCCGCATGCCGAGGCGGGTGTAGGGCTCGCGCCCGGCAATCCGCTGCGCCTGAACCAGGGATCGGGCCCGAATGATCATCATGCCGAGACCATGCCGCTTGCCCTTCTCGTCCATGAAGGGGCCGGCGGCGAACAGAATGCCCTTGCGCTCGAGATCGACGAAATACCGGTGGTGGGCCAGCCGAAGCTTCTCGATGGGCACCGGCGGTTCAACCGGTGTCTCGGGCGCGCTCATCCAGCAGACGTAGCATTGCTCACGCACCAGGCGAATGCCCTGGCTTGCCCGCGCAAGGGCTGCGCCCGCCTTCTCCCGGGCAGACGCCCTGCCTGTTCTGCCGCCGACGGTGGCGGAACGTGCCTTTTCCTTCATGATCGAAACCCCCTTCCCGTTCCCGTGACCCTGTTCCTGCCCCCGAGCCCGGCGCATCCCGATCCCTGCCCGAAATCCCTGCTCGGTCTCCCTGCACGGTATCCCTTCCCGGTCTGCCGCTCGCCCCCATCCATCCCTCATGAACCCACAAAAGCGTGAGGCCAACGGAAGCGCGACCGCCCGCTTCGTGTCAAGCTTCGCCATCGGCATGCGCCACAACATGCGTCACAAGGCGTCAGCACAGGGTGCCACAAGGGACGGCGGGAACGGCGGGGTCAGCAAGCCCCCTTCACAACACCGATACTGCATTTCCCGAGAAAGTGGTAAACATCTTGTCCTGTCATTTTCCGGCCACGCCCCGATGGGCGGGCCTCATCGTTCCGGAGGCTCGCATGGCGACCGCATCTCCCCTATGGCCCGCTTCCCTGCACCATATCGAGATCACATCGGATCAACCGCCGATCCTGATCGACTTCTACCAGCGCGTGTTCCAGAGCCCTGTGGAAGAAGCCGCGGAAGGCCGCTGGCATCTTCCCGGCCAGGGCCGACACATGCTGATCGGTCGTGGCCCCCGCAACGGACTTGGCTTTTCCGCATTCGCCATCGAGGACTCTTCCCGCCTTGAGGCCCTGCGGGCCCACGCCCTTGCCCTGGGCATGACTCCGCTTCCTTCGCCCAGCCCCCTGTTCGATTCAAGTGCTTTCGCCCTGGCCGATCCGGATGGGAACAGGCTGGTGTTCGGCACACCGATCCAGCGTGCCTCCAGCCCTGTCCCTCTGCCCGGACGGCTGCAACATTCCGTGGTCGGCAGCGCCTCGGTAGAGGCCCTGACACGCTGGCGTCTCGATCTCGGATTCGTCCTTTCCGACGAGGTCAAGGATGACGATGGTGCCCTGACAGCAACCTTCATGCGCTCCGACGACGAGCATCATTCCCAGGCCGTGTTTCGCACCCGCACGCCCCGCTTCGATCATTACGCGCTGGAATCCACCTGCTGGAACGATATCCGCGACTGGGCCGATCACCTGGGAAGCCTGCGCCTTCCGTTGAGCTGGGGGCCCGGACGGCACGGTCCGGGAAACAATCTGTTCTTCATGATCTGCGATGCCGATGGCAACATGGTGGAAATCTCTGCCGAGATCGAATCCATGCCCCGTGACATGCCGGCCCGGCTGTGGAAACATGAGCCACATACCCTGAACCTCTGGGGAACGGCCTGGATGCGCTCATGAACAAGATGCGCTCCTGAGCAACAGGCCGATCCGCAGCGTTCTTCGGAAGGGGCTTTGATCCCCTCGACCGGGCTCACGGGAACACAAGACCGATACGGTTCACGCAACACCGATCAGGCAACACAGACAACACGGATGGGACGGCTTCATGAAACTGGTAACCTTTACCGCGCAGCACGATACCGAACAGGACACCAGGCCAAGCTTCGGGCTGGTCGAAGGACAGGGCGTGATCGATCTGGGGCGGCGGATCGGTGCGCGTTTCCCCACACTCAAGGCCCTGATCGCCGGAGACGGCTTCGCCGAAGCCGCCGCCAGCGCCCGTGGCCAGAAGCCCGATTACAGCCTTGACGAGATCGCCTTCCTGCCGACCATTCCCGATCCGGGCAAGATTCTTTGCGTCGGGCTGAACTACAAGGCGCACAGGGAAGAAACCGGGCGCGCACCGACCGACAACCCGGCCCTGTTCATCCGCTTTCCCGACAGCCAGACCGGACATCGCCAGCCCCTCGTGAAGCCTGCCGCATCCGACAAGCTGGATTACGAAGGCGAGCTTGCCGTGATCATCGGCCGCGAGGGCCGGCATGTCGCCGCCATGGATGCGCTGTCGATCGTGGCCGGCTACAGCATCTACAATGATGGCAGCGTGCGCGATTTCCAGAATCACACCCTGCAATGGACCGCCGGAAAGAATTTCCCGGCCACCGGCGGCTTCGGCCCCTGG
>JBJHAU010000174.1:0-4930 GCA_050480665.1 Alphaproteobacteria bacterium
CCCGGATGCCCCGAGGGCTACCGCGTCCTGACCAACTTCTTCGGCGGCAACCGTCGCGGCATGACGCTGGGCTTTCCCGCCGACTGGGACAAGCTTCGCCTGTCCGAAGGCCTGGCCGAGATCACCGAAAGCAAGAAGCCGATCGCGCATGAGATCGTCGAGGATGGCCCGGTGTTCGAGAACATCCTGATGGGGGATGATATCGACATCACCAAGTTCCCGACTCCGAAATGGCACGAGGAAGATGGCGGCCGCTACATCGGCACCGGCTCCTACAACGTGACCAAGGATCCGGATGAGAACTGGATCAATACCGGCACCTACCGGGTGATGATCCAGGACAAGAAGACCGTCGGCTTCTACATCTCGCCCGGCAAGCATGGCCGCATCCATCGCGACAAGTACATGGCGCGTGGCGAGAAGATGCCCGCCTGCATCGTGGTGGGCGGCGATCCGATGATGTTCCTGATGGCTTCGTCGGAAGTGCCCTACGGGCTGTGCGAATACGATCTTGTCGGCGGCTACCGCGGCCAGGCCATGAAATGCGTGAAGGGCAAGGTGACCGGCCTGCCTTTCCCGGCCAATGCCGAGCTGGTGATCGAGGGCTGGATCGATCCCAAGGAGTTCCGCGACGAAGGGCCCTTCGGCGAGTGGACGGGCTATTACGCTTCCGACACCCGGCCCGAGCCGATCATGCATATCGAGGCGATCTATCATCGCAACGACCCGATCATTCTCGGCTGCCCGCCGCAAAGGCCGCCGGATGAACTGGCCCGCTACCGTGCCGTGGCCCGTTCGGCCCTGCTGAAGCGGTCGATCCAGGCCGCCGGCGTCCCCGATGTCCACGCCGTCTGGGCCGATGAATGCGGCTCTTCCCGGATGATGGTCACGGTCGCCATCAAGCAGCGCTATCCGGGCCATGCCCGGCAGGCGGGCCATGTCGCCTCGCAATGCCATGTGGGCGCCTATGCCGGCAAGTATGTGGTGGTGGTGGATGAGGATATCGACGTCTCGAACCTGGAACAGGTGATGTGGGCGGTGGTGACCCGTTCCGACCCGGCCAGTTCGATCGATATCATCAAGAACACCTGGTCCACCCCGCTCGATCCGCGCATCACGCCGGAACAGCGCAAGGTGAAGGACTTCACCAACAGCCGGGCAATCATTGATGCCTGTCGGCCGTTCCACTGGCGCGATCAGTTCCCGCTGGTCAACATGCCCTCCAAGGCATTGGCCGACGAGACCCGCGAGAAGTTCGGCTGGGTGCTGGACGAGCCGAAAAAATAAGCCTCCACAAGGCGTTTCCTCGAAAGGGGGCGGCTTCCGGGCCGCCCCCTTATTTCATGCCTCCCCACAAAAGCGCATCAGGAGAAACAAGCCAGGAGAAGCGCCACGAGGAGAAGCGCCAGGACAGGTATTCTGGCCGCATGTTCCGGGCGACAGCCCTCGCCCGATCTGCTAGGCTTCCCCGACGCAACGCCGTGCACCCTGGCCGCCGGGCTGGGCGGACGCAAGAGCGCCGAAGCTGCCACCGAAGCCTTCCGCAGCGCCGCAGACTTCGCCCTGCTCCCAAGGAACACCAGAACGAAACACCGAGACCAGAACAGCCATACCAGATGGTCATACCAGAAGGATGAGATTTCACCATGGCTTCCAGCATCCTGTCCCCCGCCCCGCACCAGACCATTTTGCCTTCCTCTGCTTTGCCTTCCTCTGTGCCTGCCAGCCCGCAGGGGCCGCACGAAACCCGAAGGCCGGTTCCTGGCCTGTTTTACGGCCTGTGCCTCGGCCTGTTTCTCGGATGTCTGCTGGCTCTGCCTGCCGGCACCGCCCTGGCCCAGGGGGCCGGCAAGGGTGCGGATGGCGCACGCGGGCTTGATCGCGCGATCGAAAGAGCCGCCCCCCAGGCTCAGGAGCAGCTTCAGCGGGAACGTGAGAGAGCCGGAGAGCGAAGCTCCGGCCGCCCCGATGAAACCCGTGGAAAGGGAGCCCCCGGGGCAGGCGGAAAAGGCGCCGGAAAGGGGCTTGAAAAGGGCCTCGAAAACCGACCCGACCGGCCCGGTTCCGGGATGCCCGCCGGGAGGCCCACCGGGATGCCCAAGGGCCGCTGACAGCGGCATCGCCAGGGCCGCTTTCAGCGGCATCGGAAAATCAGCGCCCGCCTGGCCCGGCGCCGGTGCCGGGCTTCACATCCTTGATGAAGGGCTTTGATCGGAAACCTTGATCATCGGAAACCTTGATCAGGAAAAACGCCGGTCGCTCTGGCTGGGGCGCCTGGATTCGAACCAGGGATCACGGGATCAAAACCCGTTGCCTTACCGCTTGGCTACGCCCCAAACATCGTGCCGCGAAGCGGGGCGAACCATACGCCGGAGGCCCCGGACGGCGCAAGGCCATGCTGCATCCCCCTGCCCATTCCCCGGAAATATCCCCGAAATCATCCCGAAATCAGGGTCTGGCCCCTGTAGAGGTAAATGAGGTACTGTTTTTATTGATCGTCCGTCTTTGGTAGGGCTTTGGGGAAGATGAACCCAGACGGGGTAGTCCCATCGTGAAACCGCCCTTTCCATGGAGCGTGAAGGGTGTCGACCCGGAAGCCCGCGAAGCTGCCAAACTCGCGGCCAGGCGGGCGGGTCTTTCGCTCGGGCAGTGGCTGAGCCACGTGATCCGCCGTGCCGCCACCGAACAGTTGCGAAGCGGCGGAACCCCGCTGCACGAAGCGGGCAGGCCCTCGCCCGGCGATTCCTTCGCCCCGTCCGACACGCCTGACACGCCTGGCGCCACAGCCGGTTCCGCCCCCGGGGCGTCTTCCGGGTCCGCAGCACCCCCGGCACTCACCACCGCCGTGATTCTGGAGAATGTTCAGCGCCTTTCCGCCCGGCTGGAGGAAAGCGAGCAGCGCACGGCGGCCATTGTCGAACCGATGCTGGAAGAATTGCGAAGCCTGGCCACGCAGGTGCGTGATGTGAAGGAACATCATGACACCGCCACCAACCCGGTGGAACGGGCCATCGCCCGACTTGCCGAAAGGCTCGACCGGATCGAGGAACCGCAAGGCCGGCACCGCAAGGAACGCCAGGGCGGGTTCCTGTCCAGACTGTTTTCCGACTAGGCCCCGGGCAGAACCGCCAGGCGGCCGTGAACGAAACCGGCCGTTCGGCACCACCATTCAGGCGCCCTTTCGGCAAGGGTTTGCCTCGCTTGCCGGGCGTGATCCCTATCCCGATAGAGCCCGAAACAGGTGGCGCCGCTTCCCGACATCCGCGACAGCAGACACCCGGCGGAATCGTCGAGAGCCTTCAGCACCTCGGCGATCACGGGCTGAATCCGGATGGCCGCGTCCGTCAGATCATTCGGATGTTCGGCAAGGTTTGCCGCCAGCGCCGCCGCATCCGCCACAGGCAGGAGAGCGGGTAACACCTGCGCGGGGGCACGAGACGCAGGATCGTAAGGCGCGCCCCCGTGGTGGGCGCTCCAGGCCTCGAAAACCGGACCGGTTTCAAGCCGTACCCCGGGGTTGACCAGAAGCAGGCCAGTCTCGGGAAGGGGGGGACAGGGCGTCAGACACTCGCCGATTCCTTCGGCCAGCGCCGTTTCACTCGCAAGGCAGACCGGCACATCGGCCCCGAGTTCCAGCGCAAGCCGCGACAAGGGCGCATCGTTCAGCCCCCAGAGATCGGCAAGGCCCACAAGCGTCGCGGCGGCATCGGCCGATCCCCCGCCCAACCCTGCGGCAAGGGGAATGACCTTGTGCAGACTGATCCGCGCCCCCAGGCCTTCCCGGCCGGCCCAGGCGGCAAGGCGCCGCGCCGCGCGCAGGACAAGGTTGTCCTCTTCCGCCGAAAGCCCGTCCGCGAAGGGACCGTCGATCTCGAGAGAAAGGGCGCGGGCCGGGGCGAGCGCGAGACGATCGGCAAGGCTGACGAAACCGATCAGCGACACGATCCTGTGATAGCCATCATCGCGCCGCCCGAGAACCCGCAGACCGAGATTGAGCTTGGCCGGTGCCCCCAGGCAGCGTGCTGCGGAAGGGGCGACGGATTCGGGCGGAAGGGAGGAAGCGGAAGGTTTCATGAGGAAGGGCTCACGAACCGACCGGAGCCGCTTGCCCCGTCTCGGGATCGTTCGGGCGGGACAGGCCTTCGCGAAGCTTGCGGCGGATGCTGTCCGCATCGACCTCTTCCGTGGCGAAGTCGAGCGCCCGCTGCCACTGGAAACGCGCTTCGAGCTCCCGCCCCACCTGCCAGTAGGCATCGCCCAGGTGATCGTTGATCACCGGATCGAAAGGCCGGATGGCCACCGCCCGTTCCAGCTGAAGGACCGCCTCATCGAAATCCCCCAGGCGGTAATGGGCCCAGCCCAGGCTGTCGATGATGTAGCCGTCGTTCGGCCGCATTTCCACCGCACGGGCCACCATGTCGAGCGCACGTTCGAGATGAAGACCCTGATCGATCCAGGAATAGCCGAGATAGTTCAGAACCAGAGGCTGCGCGGGATCCAGTTCCAGCGAGGCAAGAAAATCCTGTTCCGCCCGGGGCCAGTCGCTCATCCGTTCATGGGCGATGCCCCGGGCATAATGCAGAAGCCAGTCGGGCTGGCGATCCATGTTCTCCAGCCGGTCGAAAACCCTGTCATAGGCCGCCGCCGCCTCGGCGAAACGGCTTCTGAAACGAAGAAGATCCCCCTTCAGCATCAACGCTTCGGTCTCGTCGGGACGCGCCACGATGATCCCTTCAAGCCTTGCAAGCGCTTCCTCGACACGATCCATCCTGTCGAGGATCTCTGCCGCGCGAAGCCCCGCATGCCAGGCAAGAGGATCGTCGGCGTTCAGGGAATCATAGGCCGCAAGGGCCTCTTCGAAGCGGTCAAGCTCGGCAAGGATGTTCGCATCAAGCATCCGGATCAGCGAATCCCCGGGGGCCAGAAACAG
>JBJHAU010000175.1:0-4903 GCA_050480665.1 Alphaproteobacteria bacterium
GCTGGAGGCAGGACGCCCCTTCTATGCGCCTCCCGGCCTGCCTGCCGAAAGAGTTCGAATCCTGAGGGATGCCTTCCGTGACGCTCTCAAGGATCCGGCGCTTCAGGAAGAAGCCCGGCGCGGCGGCCAGAGTATCAGTTGGGTCAGCGGCGAGGATATGGATCGTAACAATCGTGCGATTCTGGCAACACCCGATTCGGTGATGGAGATTTTCCGCGCCCTGTAACGGCTGCCAAAAAGACCTTGGGCACGGCACCTTCCACGTTCTCGGATGCCGTGCCAATCCCTTTCGCGTCGTATTCGTTCCTGATCAAACCTTGTCAGGTCAGCGTGGAGGGTGAACGCCATTCGGTTCTGTTGCGCCCCCATCCTGCCGCAGGGCATGGATCAGGAACACGGCAAGGGACAGCGCCGCAAGCCACCAGGCCTGCCAAATCCCGTAGGAGAGGCTGGCAATGGCGAAGCCTGAAAGCATCAGGGCGGTCGCGGAAGCCCGGCCCATGGGATCGGAGATCCGGCTCGCGCCATGGGCGACAAGCAATATCAGTATCGCCGCCAGCACCGCCCCCGGCAGCCCAAGTTCAAGCCAGATCTGGAGTGGGGCGTTGTGCGGGTGGAGCGAAATCAGCTCGCCTCTCGGGGCTTCCGCCGCGGGCAGCAGGGGAACGGTGATCCTTCCTCCCTCCAGCGCGCGGGAAGTGTTGAGGCCGTATCCCGTGAACGGCCGCTCAAGGCTTCGCGCACTCACATAATCCCAGATGATCAGCCGATGATTGATCGAAACGTTCTGGCTGGCATGGGTTCGCTCTTCCGGCGCGACAAGATCGGCCGTGGCGGGGATGGCCCAGGGGGCGGCGAGGCACAGAAGGGCAGCGACAAGCCCGATGGCCCTTGCCAGCCAGCGGGAGAATCCTGGTCCCGATACGAGCATCGCGAGAAAAACGGCAAGTCCGAGTCCCAAGGCCATGGCGGATGCGTTGGGGATCACGGAAAGCGTGTAAAGCATCCCCATCGTGGCCATCACCGCGATCAGAACGAGACCGGTAAGAAATCGTGAGGCGGCCAGCAGCGGGGCAAGAAGAAGGGGCCAGATCAGAAGAACGGCCAGGCTGCCGCCTCTGCTCAGCTTCGGAAGGAGTGCGCCCGGATCGAGATCCGGCGCCCCTTGCAGAAATCTGAGAAGCGGCAGATCCAGCAGCCGGTCGACCAGCAAAAGGGTGAGGATCAGTCCAAGACCGAAAACCAGCGCCATGCCGATTCGCCGTCGTTCTTCTTCATCGAACCGGCGCTTTCCGGCGGTCAGGATCAGGATTGCCGGAAGGATGATCGCAAGTTCGACAAGCTTGCCCAGGCTGTCGCTTGAGGACACCGTCCAGAACAGGCTGGCCGCAGCCCACAGCAGAAGCATGCCGAACAGAAGGGCGACAGGGCGCGAAAGCCTGGACAGCGAACGGTCGCCCCGAAGATCGCGGCCAAGGATCGTCAGCACGATCAGCAGCACAAGCCAGGTCAGCATCTGGGCAGCGTAAAGGGTGACCAATGGCGCAAGGAACACCAGAAGCGCGATAAGATTCGCGGAAAATCCTGCCATGCGCCGGTCTCGGGATTCAGGCAACAGGGCCTCAGGCCGGTCGGTGGTCATTCCGACAGGTGTCCCGATGGGCGCTTTGCCGCATGCTTTGCTGAACCTGCTGATGGCTCATCCGGGGGGCGTGCCAGGGATTCGCACATCCGGCGATGGCGGCGATCCCGCAAAAGGGATCCCCAGTAGACCCGGCGCTTGCCCAGCCCCTCGCACAGCTTGAAGCGGAATCGGTTCAGGGGATACAGGCGGCGTTCCCAGCCCTCGATGGTCAGGGTCTTGTCGAAGCGCAGATCGCCGATGCTGCTGCCGTCGGATTCGTCGGTGACAAGAGGATTGGGATGGACAACAAGGGATTCGAGCCCGGTTTCCCAGCAGCGCCCCTGAAGGGTATCGATCGGAAGCCAGCTTCTCTCGCTGTGATCGAGAAGCCGGATGGCCGCTTCCCGCGTGACAAGATAGGCGTGGGCGCCTCCGTGGGTGCTGGGCAGGCGGGCGAGGGTGTAGCGCCCGAACAGCGGAGCAATTGGCCGGTGCCCCTTTTGTTCGATTTTTTTGCTGCCCATGAAGCGGATCATGTCCCAGGGGATGGGTGTTTTCATCAGGGCTTTCAGCACGTCGGGAAAATCGGGCCTGAAGACCACGTCATCTTCCAGAACCAGCGCTCGCGGCAAGGCATCGTCCCGGATTCGTTGCAGAACCTGGCGATGTGACTCGAGACAGCCCAACTCGCCGGGGGTCATGTCGCGACCGAAGAAACGCCTTCGCCTTGGCCCGTCATAATGGGCAAAGCTTTCGACCGGGCGTTTTCGTCCATCCACGGCCTGGTGGAAGGTGAACGGAATCCCTAGGGAATCCAGACTTTGCCGCATCATCGCGCGGCGCCGATCCGCGCTTTCGAGATTGATGACAAAGGTCGGTGGCAGATCGCTACGGTCGGGATGATCTGGTGCGGGAGGGGCCATGGAGGTGTCGAAACTCGGAGCTGGAAACAGTGTCGGGCCGCACCGGGCTCGACGGGCTTCAGGCCATTTCGAGCGAGGCCTTGAATGTGGTGCCCTCGACGACCACCCCCTGGATTTCCGACCAGATATCCTCATGAACCGGCCTTGCGCCATCGGTCGTGATCCAGAGCCGAAGCAGATGCCGCTTGCGTTCCGGCTCGGGCCAGTCCTCGAACGCCGTCCGGGAATGCAGGGTCACGTGATTGTTCACGTAGGAGATGTCCCCCGGTTCGAAATCGATGTCGATGTAAAGCTGTTCGCACAGGCTTCGGTACAGGGCGATGGCCTCCTGCTGGGCCGATGTAAGGGGGGGCACGCCCGGAAGCTTCTGGCCCTTGGCGATGGCGGCGCTGGCGCCGCGCGCGGCAAAATAGCCCTCGGTGATGCTGAACAGGGGCTGGCGCGTCCAGGGTTCCGTTGCACCCGGCGGCAGTTCGCCGTTGCGGGCCCGATAGAAGCGGAATGTCAGTTCCTCGACCAGATCGGGGCGGGTTTTCAGCATCTCGTTATAGACAGTCACCGAAGAGCAGATACGATGGGCGCCGCCCGATTTCGCCGGATGCAGGCAGCAGAGGGAAAGAAAATCCGCGCGGTCGCAGTGAAACTTCATTTCCGCCTTTGTCATGTAGCCACGCACCTTGGCGTAATCGCCGCCGAGATCGGTGACATGGCCAAGAAGATGGCCCGATCGGTTCTGCGAAAGGGCGCGGCCCATATGGGTGCCGATTCCCCAGAAGGCCCGGGCGGTCTTCTCCCGGCTCATCTCCTGAACGGGAAGGCCACGGATCAGCGCGAAACCCCGGCCATCCAGAAGTTCCGCACGGATCTCGGCGAGGCTGGCGGAAAGGCCAGGCAGGGTGAAGTTGTCTCTGGTGATCGCCATCAGATCAAGGCCATCCCGTTCGGCCGCCGAAACGGCATCCATGATCTCGCCGATCTCGCGATCATTCAGCCGATAGATCCAGCATGAGGAATCGCGGAAACTGTCGGGGTGCCAGCCCGCCGGATCGATGATCGGCTGCCCCATCACGGCTGGTTCGCGATGGCGTTCGCTCGATTGCCACGGGTTCGAGGCAGGGGATCCGGTCGATGACGATGCAGTCGATGACGATACGGTCATGGCGAACCTCTCGGGGTTGGGCAAGGGAAGGCGCTCTTCAGGGCCGGCAGGATGACGGTTGAAACCGGAAGCAGGCTACACCGGCTGGATGGAATCGGCAATTCCTGCGACCTGAAGGGGGCAGAGCTGCATCAGCTATGGTTGTGGGCGGCATCAAGCCCCATCTGCCAGAAAGAGGCTTCCAGCCGGGTTGCCTCCCGGAATGTGCGAACAAGGGAATCCATCCTGCCGGGGCCTGCGCGGCTTGTCATCAGCCGCTCAAGGATTTTCCGTTCCGAAAGGGCTGCATCCTGAAACTCCCGAGAGGCATACATGGCGATCCAGGCCCGGTAGGGGTTGCGGTCCATGTCGGTCCTGGGGTCCTCGGCAAGTCGTTGGCCGATTTCGGCATAGCCCAGCATGCAGGGCGCCAGCGCAACATGAAGGTCGAGCAGATCACCCTGAAGGCCCTTTTCGAGAACGTAGCGCGTATAGGCCAGGGTTGCGTCGTCTTCCTCTGTGGCCGCCATGGCGGTTTCGTCCAGCCCCCATTCCGCGCAGAAGCTCACGTGAAGGGACATCTCCACATCGACAATGGCCGACAAGCCTGCAGCGGCCTGGCGGATATCTTCCAGTTCGGTAGCCTTGTAGGCGGCAAGCCCATAGGCGCGGGCGAAATGGATCAGGAACAGATAATCCTGAATCAGGTAATGGCGAAAAGCCTGGGGGGGCAGGCTGCCCGTCGCCAGTTGCCGAAGGAAGGGGTGATCCGTATAGGCCTGCCACGCCTCGCGGGACGCCGCCTTGAGGCGGTCAAAAAGATCGTCGCCATCGTGGGAGGGGGTGGAGGTGTGTCGGGAAGCGGTCATGGAAAAACCTTGCGAAGGAACCTGCGAGTTAAAAGGAAAATCGCGGAAAGTGGAAGAGATGCCCGCCATCAATGAGGATCGAGCATCGAGGGATGATCATCGGATGATCATAGAGGATCGACGCGAAGAAATACCCCCGGATCCGGGCGAACGGTCATCGTCATGACCGGCATGGGCAGGGGGTTGGCGTCGAGGCGGAAGCGGAAGCGTGCCAGCAGCGTGGCGAGGATGATCCGCGCCTGCATCAGGGCAAAGCCGGCCCCCACGCAAACCCTGGGCCCGGCGCCGAAAGGCAGATACTGGAAACGGTGACGTCCTTCGACTGCCGCATTCAGGAAACGATCGGGCT
>JBJHAU010000176.1:0-4848 GCA_050480665.1 Alphaproteobacteria bacterium
CTCGCGCACCAATGCAGCCGTCACCACTTCGCTGTTCCGTTGCGAGCCGAGAATACGGACGGTGCTTCCATCGGGCTGGGTCACATGGGATTCGAACACGGGAGAGGGCCAGAAATGGGAAAGGCCGTTGACGGCGATCATCGCCAGAAGGCCGCCGACCATGACCAGGCACAGCGCCGCGCCTCCCGCGTTCAGCCAGATCCAGGGCGTTCCTTTCTTGAACCACGATCTCATCGTTTCCGCTCTCTCGTTCGGGCGCGCGACCCGGGTCTTTCAGGAAGGGGCAGGGCGTTCATATGGAGGCGTATTTCCGGCGCAGGCGCTGGCGCACCACCTCGGCCGCGGTGTTCAGGGTGAAGGTCAGGATGAACAGCACCAGCGCCGACAGGAACAGGATGCGGTAATGGGTGCTGCCGACATCGGCTTCCGGCATTTCCACCGCGATGTTGGCGGAAAGGGTGCGCATGCCCTCGAAGATGTTGAAGTTCACGATGGGGCTGTTGCCCGTGGCCATCAGCACGATCATCGTCTCGCCGACGGCGCGGCCCAGCCCGATCATCACGGCGGAAAAGATTCCGGGGCTTGCGGTCAGCAGGACAACGCGGGTCAGGGTCTGCCAGGTGGTTGCGCCCAGCGCCAGCGAGCCCTGGGTAAGATGCCGGGGCACACCGAAGACCGCATCCTCGGTGATCGAATAGATGGTGGGGATCACCGCAAAGCCCATGGCCACGCCAACGATGAGGGCGTTGCGCTGATCATAGGTGTAGCCCTGATCTGTCAGCCACTGGCGCATCGATCCATCGAAGAACCAGACCTCGATCAGGGGGCTTGCGGCAACGCAGGCCCAGCCGAACAACAGGATCACGGGGATCAGCAGGGCCGCTTCCCAGCCATCGGGAATGATGGTGTGGGCAAACTGCGGCAGCCGGCTCCACAGATAGGCGAAGGCCAGCATTACCACCGGCATCAGGAGCAGGATGCTGAAGATCGCGGGCAGGTGCCGTTCCGCGAAGGGCGCAAACCACAGACCGGCAAGAAAGCCGAGAATCACCGTGGGCAGGGCTTCCATGATCTCGATGGCCGGCTTGGTCAGGCCGCGCATCTTCGGGCTCATGAAATAGGCGGAATAGATCGCGCCCATGATCGCCAGAGGCATGGCGAAGAGCATGGCGTAGAAAGCCGCCTTGATGGTGCCGAGGGTCAGGGGAACCAGGCTGAACTTGGATTCGAACTCATCGGTCGCGGAAGAGGATTGCCAGATATAGGTCGGTTCCGCATAGCCTTCGTACCAGACCTTCCGCCAGAGGGAGGAGAAGGAGATCTGGGGATGCTTGTTGTCGACATCGAACACCTGGATCCGGCCATCGCCGTTCAGGGCAAGCAGGCCGTTGGCGCGGGGCGCATGATCCAGCATCCTGACCGGGCCGTCGTGAATGGCCTTGCGGGCCACGGTTCGGTGCGATGTGGGAAAATGCAGGCGAAGATTGCCTGTGGAATCCGCCGTGGCGAATCCCTTGCGGGCATGTTCCGCAGCGATGGCGGTGATCCGGGCGGGGTGCGGATCGAAGCTGCGGATGCGTGTCAGGTGGCGCAGATTGTTCTCGTCGCGCACCATGAACCACTGGGTCAGGCTTCCATCGCTGCCGCCGATGATCAGCGAGACCGTGCCCAGAAGAAGCTCCGCGGCGCTGATCTCCACACCCTCGGGCAGAACGCGGCGGGTCTGTGTCAGGCGGGGGGCATTCAGATCGGCGACGTTGTAATGATGGATCCGGCCCTGTGTGTCGGCAACGAAGAGATCGCGAAGATCGGTGCTCAGCAGCATCCTCACCACCTCGGCGCCCGGCGCGGGCAGCTCCACCACGTTGCGGCTGACCTGGACTTCGCCGGTCATGAAGCTGGTCCGGGTCGTGTAGCGCACATAGAGAAGCCGTCCGTCCTCGGTCAGCGCGGCAAGGCCGAATCCGCCGGCGGCACCCGGGACCGTGGCGTTGTCCTGAACGGCAATCTTGCGAAGCGGGCGGTTCTGGTCATCCACATCCAGCGGTTCCGCGCCGAGGGGAAAATCGACCCTGGGCGTCACGAAGATCCGGGCTTCGGGAAAACTCAGGTCGTATTCATCGCGGACAATGATGACCTGGCCGTTGGAAAGGCCAAGCGCCGAAAGCTGGTTCCGGGATTCGGAAGGGCCATGGCTGGTGACGCTCGCCCCGGCGGGAATCGACAGGCGATGGGAAGCGATCACCTGTCCGTCATCGGGCCGGAAATAGGTTACGGTGCCGCTGGAATCGAGGCGCCGCGCCACCTGTCTGTAGCGCTCCATGGCCAGGTGCAGGGTTTCTGCGGCGCTGTCGCCGGGCGCCGCATAGGTGGCGACCCGTTCGACCGAAGCGGGCAGGAACATCGGCACCACTTCATAGAAGAGATAGACGAAGATCAGCCCCAGGGCGACGATCACACTGCCCCCGCCGAAGCTGACAAGGCCCTTGGAAGAACGATCCTTGAACAGCCGCCATTTGCGCATCCGTTCGCGGCGTTGGGTATCGGCCAGAGTCAGGGCGACGCGCCCTGTCCGGGCCGGGGAAGAAGGTTGCGTCGGTGCGTCGGTCATGGGGGCTCTCGTCACTGGCCTCGCCGGGCGGGGCGTCTATGTTCGTGGCGCTTCGGGGCAGGCCCGGCCTTGTCGGCACGATGCCACGGAATCAGGCGGGAATCAGGAAGGCAAAGACGGCTCGAAACTCGGAAAAGATGGAGAAAGGAAAGGGAAAAAAGAAAAGCAGGCAGCAGAACAGAGAATAAAACAGGGAAGGTTCCGATCCGGGCGGCCCGCTCCGGGGCCGCCCGAACCGGTCCGGGATCAGTTGATGCCCAGCTTCTGCAGTTCCGAACGCGCCATGGCGGCGGACAGGGGGATGAACCCGTCGCGAACCACCACTTCCTGGCCCTGCCTGGAGAACACCAGCCTGGCGAACTCACGCTCCAGCGGTTGCAGGCCACGCTGGGGATGCACGTTGACCGCAACGTAGAGGAAGCGGGCGAGAGGATAGTTGTCGGCATTGTCGGCAACCGGGGCATAGGCGGGACCACCGTGCTGGGGCGCCAGCGGAACGGCGCGGACGCCGGAGGTGATGTAGCCGATACCCGAATAGCCGATTCCGTTGATGGTCTCGCTCACGCCCTGCACGACCGAAGCCGAACCCGGCTGTTCGTTGATCGAGGCCTTGAAGTCGCCATCGCACAGTGCGACCTGCTTGAAGAAGCCGTAGGTGCCGGACACGGCGTTACGGCTGTAGAGGGTGAAATCCCGATTGGCCCAGGCGCCGGTCATCCCCAGCTGGCCCCAGCGGGTGATGTCCGAGGCGCCCCCGCAGCGGCGGGTCGAGGAAAAGATCTGATCGACCTGCTGGATGGACAGGCTTTCGATCGGATTGTCCCGATGGGCGTAGACGGCCAGCATGTCGACGGCGACGCGCATGATGGTCGGCGGATAGCCGTGGCGCTGCTCGAAGGCCTGGATTTCGCTGGAGCGCATGGCGCGGCTCATCGGGCCGAAGTTCGACGTGCCTTCGGTCAGGGCCGGCGGCGCGGTAGAGGTGCCGGCGCCCTGGATCTGAATGTTGACATTGGGATAGACGTTGCGGAAGGCCTCGGCCCAGAGGGTCATCAGGTTGTTCAGGGTGTCGGAACCGACGCTTGAAAGGTTGCCGGAAATGCCGGCCGCGCGCTGATATTCGGGCAGGGCGGGATCGACCTGAACCTGGGCCTTGGCCGAGGTTGTGGCCATCAGCGCCCCTACCGTCGCCGCAGCGATCAGGGTGTAGCGAATGCTCATGTGGAGAAACTCCCGTTTGGATCGTCAGACAATCCGGCATCGCCAGGGGCGCAAGCCGGACAGGAGCGGGGAAGGCCCCCGGCACCGCGGCCACCCTAGGCATCGTCCACGACAGTTTAGCGACAGTTATGTGAAAGTTTGATGACAGTAGCGCGAACGCCCCCCATTTCCGAACGCTTCGGGAACGGGCCGGAACGGGCGGCCACAGAGGGGTGCGGGGGGCGCCTGCGGGCGCGGCAGGCGGTTAAGGGGCTGGCGGCTAAGGGGCGGGTGTTCCGGCCTGTTCCGCGTCGGCGGCCTTGCCGGGTTCATGCGCCGGCAGATGCACGGTGAAGGTGGACCCTTCCCCCGGAAGGCTTTCGATCCGCAGGGTGCCCCGGTGCCGGCTCACGATATGCTTGACGATGGCAAGCCCAAGTCCGGTGCCGCCAATCTTGCGCGAGCGTGCGGTATCGACACGGTAGAACCGTTCGGTCAGGCGCGGAATATGTTCGGGGGCGATCCCCTCGCCCTGATCGGAGACGCTGAGACACAGGCCTTCCGTGGCGGAAGGCGCTGGGCTTTCGCGCTGGAGCCGGATCGTGATGCGGGTGCCCTCGCGCCCGTATTTGACCGCGTTGGCGACCAGGTTCTGGAGAAGCTGCGCCAGCTGGTCGGCATCGCCGGTGACGGGCCTGAGGTCCGGCCCGGATTCGATGGCGATGGTCATGTTCCGGCGCCCTGCTTCGATCCGCATCAGCGAGGCCACCCGTTCGGCGATGGAACGCAGATCGACGGGTGTGTCGGGAACGCTGTGTTCCACCATTTCGATGGCGGAGAGGGAAAGCAGATCCCGCACCAGGCGTTCCATGCGGGCCGCATCCTGCTGCATCAGATCCAGAAACTCGCGGGTGGCCTTGCGATCTCCCTGGGCCGGGCCTTGCAGGGTTTCGATGAAGCCGATCAGCGTGGCAAGGGGCGTGCGCAGCTCATGGCTGACATTGGCCACGAAATCGGCACGCATCTGTTCGGCCTTG
>JBJHAU010000177.1:0-4834 GCA_050480665.1 Alphaproteobacteria bacterium
ATCCGGGGATGATTCCTGCACCGGAACGGACGCCGTGGCCGAAGGAGCGGCCGGGGCCGGGGAATCGGACAAGGAACCTGCCGCAACCGGACCGGCCTGCCCCCGCAGAAGGGGTGGCGGCGCAAGCCGGGATTCCGCGATCGGAGGCGATACGGGTTCGGATTCCCCTTGCGATCCACCTTCCGTGATTCCAGCCGTCACGGCGGGAGATTCCGCCTTGCGCAGATCCCGTTCGACGGACTCCCTGGCAAGGGGGTCATTGATGTGGGGGTCACTGGCGAGAGAGCCACTGGGGAGGCCATCACGGATTACGGCGTCATAGGCGCCGCCGGGGCGCGAGGGAACAAGAAACATGTCGGCGGAAAAGCCCGATGTATGTGCCCAGCCATCCGGCTCCACCACACGGGCCACCGGTCCCAGATAGGGCGCAAGATCGGCAAGGTCGCGGGGAAGGCGGACAGGATCCTCAAGCGGATCGGCTAGCAGCGGATCGGTCAGGCCATCGATGCGGTCGTCCCCCGAATCATCCACCTTGAGGGCCACAACCTCGCCCGCATCCGGTTCCGACCGGCATATCCTTTCCTGTTGAACCACGCGCAAGACCCGGCAGTCGCGTTCCAGCGCGGCGGACAAGGCATGATCTGTCGTCGATTTGCCGCTCGCCGCATAGCTGACACCGTCAGCGGCATATCCGAGCAAGGCAAGCTGGGGCGGCACGAAGGCACAACCCGATACGAGAAGCGGAACGGCAAGCCCCACCACAAGGCGCATGGCACCCTCCATCCCCTCCCGGATCGAAGATGGACGCACTATGGCGCGTCGGAAAGGGATTGGCAATGCTCTTTTCAGAATCCTATTCGGAAGCGCCCTCTTTGGACGCACCCTCTTTGGACGCGCCCTCTTTGGAAGCCCCCTCGGCCCGGGGCCGTGCCACCGGGGCCGGGCGCAGGTGAAGCTCGCGAAGTCGGGCCGGCTCAACCTCTGCCGGGGCGCCCAGCATCAGATCCTGGGCATTCTGGTTCATCGGGAAGAGGATCACCTCGCGAATGTTCGGCTCGTCGGCCAGCAGCATCACGATCCGATCGATTCCGGGCGCGGATCCGCCATGGGGCGGGGCTCCGAAACGCAGGGCGGAAAGCATGCCTCCGAACCGGCTTTCCAGGGCCGAACGATCATAACCGGCGATGGCGAAGGCCTTTTCCATGATCTCCGGCCTGTGGTTCCGGATCGCCCCCGAAGACAGTTCCACCCCGTTGCAGACGATATCGTATTGCCATGCCTTGATGCTCAGCGGATCCTGGGTTTCCAGGGCTTCCAGTCCGCCCTGCGGCATCGAGAACGGGTTGTGGCTGAAAACGATGGCTCCGCTATCGGGGTCGCGCTCGAACATCGGGAAATCGACGATCCAGCAGAAGGCGAACCGGCTTTCATCGATCAGCCCCAGCTCCTGACCAAGGCGCGTGCGCGCCTGGCCGGCCAGCGCGGCAGCGGCATCGGGGCTGCCCCCGGCAAAGAACACGGCATCGCCGTTGCCAACCCCCGCTGCCTCGCGAAGACGGCGCAACCTTGCCTCGTCCAGATGGCGGGCGATCGGACCCTTCGCTTCACCGCTTTCATCGAAAATCACATAGCCAAGACCCCCGGCCCCCAGATCCTTGCGCGCCCAGTCGTTGAGCTTGTCGAAAAAGCTGCGCGGCTGGCTGGCGGCACCGGGCGCAGGAATCGCCCGCACCACCCCGCCGCCGGTCACGATCCCGGCAAACAGGGAGAAGGACGAGCCCTCGAAAACGTCGGAAACCTCGGCAATGCGGATGGGATTGCGCAGATCGGGCTTGTCGGTTCCGTAGTGCAGCAGGGATTCGTCGTAGGGAATCCTGGGAAAGGGGGTTCCGGTCACCGCGCGTCCGCCCCCGAACGTTTCGAATACCCCGGAAAGGACCGGCTCCAGCGCGGCAAAGACGTCGTCCTGGGTGCAAAAGGACATTTCCAGATCGAGCTGATAGAACTCCCCGGGAGAGCGATCAGCCCGCGCATCCTCATCGCGGAAGCAGGGCGCAATCTGGAAATACTTGTCGAACCCGGCGATCATCAGAAGCTGCTTGAACATCTGGGGAGCCTGGGGAAGCGCATAGAAATGGCCGGGATGGACCCGGGAAGGGACCAGATAATCCCGCGCCCCTTCGGGGGAGCTGGCTGTCAGGATCGGGGTCTGGAACTCGCGGAAGCCGGCCTCGGTCAGATGGCGGCGGATCCAGGCGATCACCTCTGAACGCAGCACCATGTTCCGTTGCATCTTCTCGCGGCGAAGGTCGAGATAACGGTAGCGCAGGCGGGTTTCCTCGCCGTAATCGACGTCGGAATTCACCTGAAGCGGCAGGGGATCGGCGGTCGAAAGCACCTCGATGCTCTCTATGGCCACTTCCACCTGGCCGGTGGGAAGCCGGGGATTGGCCGTTTCGGCGCTTCGCGCCACCACAGAACCGGTCACGGTCACCACATATTCCAGCCGGGCCGCCTCCACCGCAGCGAAGCAGGGCGACGAGGAATCGATCACGCACTGGGTCAGGCCATAATGGTCGCGAAGGTCGACAAACAGGAGATTCCCGTGATCGCGCTTGCGATGGACCCATCCGGAAAGCCGAACGGTATCGCCGATATGGGTTTCGCGCAGGGCGCCGCAATCATGGCTGCGATAGGGGTGGAGGTCGCGCAAGGAGTGTCTCCGTCTGGGCGATGGAAAGTTGTTGGAAAACGCATCATTCATCGGCTCTTGTCAAGGATGCAGCCACAGGCCGGAGCCCCGGTGGCTGCATGAGGAAGGGGCTGACGACAGGATCGGGAATCGTGTATAGCTTCGCGCCATGCTTGTGATCACCGACACCGGAACGCTTGAAACGTTCTGTTCCAGCCTGCGCAAGGCGCCCTTCATCACCGTCGATACGGAGTTCATGCGCGAACGCACCTATTGGCCGGTGCTTTGTCTGGTTCAGATCGCCGGGCCCGACGAGGCCGCCATCATCGACGTTCTCGCCGACGGGATCGATCTTGCGCCGCTGTTTTCCCTGATGAACGATCCCGATGTTCTCAAGGTGTTTCATGCCGCACGCCAGGATATCGAGATCTTCCATCATCTGACGGGACGGATTCCGGCACCGGTCTTCGACACCCAGATCGCGGCCATGGTTTGCGGTTTCGGTGAATCCGTGGGCTATGAAACCCTTGTGGCCAAGCTCGCCAAGGCGCGAATCGACAAGTCGATGCGCTTCACCGACTGGGCGCGCCGGCCGCTGAGCGAAAAGCAGCTGCATTATGCGCTGTCCGACGTGACCCATCTTCGCATCGCCTATGAACGGCTGTCCCAGGATCTCGAAGCCTCGGGACGCCGCTCATGGCTCAGCGAGGAAATGGCCATCCTTGAATCGCCGGATACCTACGTCACCCAACCGGAAGAAGCCTGGCTGCGCCTGAAGCCCAGAACCAACAAGCCGCGCTTTTTGGCCGTCCTGCGCGAACTGGCCGCCTGGCGGGAACGCATGGCGCAGGAACGCGATGTGCCACGAAGCCGGATTGTCCGCGACGATGTGCTTCTCGACATAGCCGCCCGCATGCCTGCGAACCGCGACGACCTTGCCAAGACCCGAAGTTTCAGCCGAAGCGGCATCAACGGCGTCTTGCAGGATGGCCTTCTTGCCGCCGTCGCCAAGGGGCTTGCGGTGAAGGATCGGGACTGCCCGAGCCTGCCGCCCCGCCCGGCGCCGGCCGCAGGGATCGGCCCCCTGGTCGATCTTCTTCGCGTGCTTCTCAAGACCTGCTGCGATGATCATGGTGTCGCCCAGAAACTGGTCGCGTCGGGCGCCGATCTGGAACGGATCGCCAGCGAGGCACAGCCCGATGTTCCCGCCCTGACCGGCTGGCGGTTCGACGTTTTCGGTAGCCATGCCATGGCCCTGAAGGAGGGGCGGCTTGCCCTTGCCGCGGCTCCGGGCCGGGTTCGCATCCTGCCGGTGACCCCTTCGGGGAGCCGTGACAAGGAAGCTTCTGGCCAGGAAAATCCCGACTAGCAAGGCCCAGCCACGAAGACGACCGACACCTTCACCCTGCCCCCCCGGCGGGCCTGGATCGCCGTTTCAGACCATGATCCTTGGCCGACGCCCCAGGCGCCGCGCCAGCTGATCGAAGCGATGGCGGGCGGCATCGCCGATCATGAAGTCCCGCTCCTTTCGAACATTCAGGATCACCGACTTTCGGGTCAATCGCAGGGTCAGCCCTTCGAAAAGCGCGTTGGCCCCCCCTGAAAGGCTGAGCGCGAAACGCAAGGCCCGGCCGAGCGCCTGGGCATGGGCAAAATCCTCGGCCGAGATCAGCGCGCCATGGGCAGACATGCTGTTATCTCCCCCACCCCCGTACCGGGCGGCAATGGCAAAGGCCAGCATCACCCGCATCCGATGATCAAGGCCGGTGAAGGGCAGGTGCAGAACCCGAAGGAAGGCATCGTCGGCCCTGGAATCCGGATGGATGCGCCAGCCCACATCCGACAGGCAGGCGGCCACGTCACGCAGGCGGGCCTGTTCCTGTGTCTCGTCGGGAAACAGGGGCCGGATCCAGGCCGAAAGTGGCTGGGCAGAGGATGGGAAACGGCGGTCCTGCGCGGCAAGGTCGCGGGCGGCGGCCAGAAGGGGATCCCTGGCGCGGGTGGCTTCGTCAAGGCTGCGAAACAACCAGCCTTCACGCAGCCCGTTGGCCGAGAATTCGATCATCGAAGGTCGGGCCGCCGTAATCAGCGTTTCCAGGACAATGGCAGCCAGATGCAGTGTGGACAGCCTCGCCTTGGGTA
>JBJHAU010000178.1:0-4797 GCA_050480665.1 Alphaproteobacteria bacterium
GGGTTCTGACACAGGGTTCTGACACGGGGTTCTGACACGGGGTTCTGACGAGGGTGCAGAGGATCGGGGAAGCCGGGGTTCGGGATAGAGGGAGTCCCACGTGACGACGTTGCATCTTCTGGTGGTCGCCATCATCCAGGGACTCACCGAATTCCTGCCGATTTCCTCGCAGGCTCATCTGATCCTCATCCCGCGCGTGACCGACTGGTGCGATCAGGGGTTGCTGATCGACATTGCCGTGCATCTTGGCACCCTTTTCGCCGTGCTGGTCTATTTCTGGCGCGATTGCTGGGGGATGTCCCGGGGCGGAATCTCGTTGATCCGGGGTCGCGTCACGCCCGAAGGGCGGCTGTTCCTGCTGCTGGTTCTGGCGACGGTTCCCGTCGTGATCGCCGGATTCGTCATGAAGGAGATCCTGAATCTGGAATTACGCAACATCGTGGTGATCGGCTGGACGACGATCGGCTTCGGCATCCTGCTTTGGTTGGCCGATCGCTCGGGGTTGCGGATACGCCGCGTCGAACACATGACGGCCAGCTCCGCCCTGTTCATCGGTCTTGCCCAGATTCTTGCCCTGATTCCCGGCACCTCCCGATCCGGCATCACCATCACTGCGGCGCGGCTGCTTGGTTTCGAGCGTCGCGATGCCGCCCGCTTCACCATGCTGATGGCGATTCCGGTGATCCTGGCGGCCAGCACGCTGGGCGGGCGCGACCTGATCCTGGCCGGCGATCCGATCCTGACGGCCCAGGCCGGACAGGCCATGCTGCTGGCCTTCCTTGCGGCCCTTGCCGCCGTGGCCCTGCTGATGGCCTGGCTGCGCAGGGCAAGCTTCACACCTTTTGTGGTGTATCGGCTGATTCTGGGGGCCGGGCTGCTGTTCGCCGCCTATGGCCTTGGATTCGAGGCCAGCCTGACAGACGATGCCTGCATTGCCGGCTGATCAGAGGCGAGGATCCGTTCGCGGCGGGCCGAACCGCCCGGTCGGGCGGAAACGATCCAGATAGCAGGGCAGTTCCAGCTCCAGCGCGCTCGGGGCGATGCCCAGTTCGGCCAGCCCCTCGGCACCCTCGGCCACCACCGTATCCCGGCGCAGAAGACGGGCCTGATCGCGTGTGATCGGTGGCCGGAGACCAAGGCTGGCCAGGCCATCGCCGAAAAATCCCAGGACATCGGCAAGGAAGAAGGGCAGGGGCAGAAGCACCCGGCGGCGACCGGTTTCGGCCAGGATCATTTCCATCAGGCTGCGGAAACTGTAGATCGCAGGGCCGCCGAGTTCGAAACAGCGGCCCCGGAAGGCCGGGCGGCGCAACCCGGCCAGAACCGCTTCCGCCACATCCCCCACATAGACCGGCTGAAACCGGCTTTCGCCGCCGCCGAACAAGGGCAGGACCGGCGAGAGGCGGGCAAGGGCGGCAAAGCGGTTGAAGAAATCATCTTCGGGTCCGAAGACGATTCCCGGGCGCAGGATCACGGTCTCCGGCAGGGCCTGGCATGCTGCGGCCTCTCCCTGCGCCTTGCTGCGGGCATAGGCGGAGTCCGAATCGGCATCGGCGCCAAGCGCCGAAACATGAACGAAGGCCTGCCTGCCGGTCTCCGCCAGGCAGGCCGCGATCCGGGCCGGCGCCTCGGCATGAAGGCTCTGGAAACGCTGGCGTCCGCTCTCGTGCAGGATCCCGACCAGATTCACCGCCGCGTCCGACCCTTCAAGGGCGCGCCGGATCATCTCTTCCCGGGTCACATCGCAGGGGAACGGAACGATCTGGCCGACATCGCCCATAGGACGCAGGAATGCCGCCGCCTCGGCATCGCGCACGGCGGCAACGATCCGAACCCCCTGCCCGGCAAGCCGGCGCACCACATGGCGGCCCAGGAAGCCGGATGCTCCGAACACGGTCACCTGGCCCGGCATCATGTGCATCCCCATTCTTTCAGACGACGGAGGATCAGAGGATCGACCCTCACCATCGGCGCCCATATATCGGGGACCGGCCATCCCGCGTCAAGCCGATGATTTGGCCCCTCGGCGGCAGGGCGCCCGCTTGCCGGTTGACTTTGGCCCTGGTGTTGTATATCCAGACCGGCCTTAGGCTCATGGTCGGCCGCGATGGTTCGGGTCCGGATCATCCCCTTGCCGATCAAGGGCCGACAAGGTCGCAGTGCCGCGATGCTGCCTTGCCGCCCTTTCGTCCTGATGTCCTGGCGTCATCTTCGCCTTGATATCCTGTCGCCTTGACGATGTGACGAAGGGCCGTATTGTCGTATTGTCGCATTGTCGTGATGAGTCCGTAATGCCGCCGTAATGCCGACCTAATGCCCAGGTGGCGGAACTGGTAGACGCGCTAGCTTCAGGTGCTAGTGGGCGAAAGCCCGTGGAAGTTCGAGTCTTCTCCTGGGCACCATGGCAGCCTTGCGGAAACGTTGCGGGATCGCTCCGGCCGCCGCCAGGGCGGGCGCTGCGCCACCACCTGCGGCGAAATGCGCCGGAGCGGAGCCCGAATGGCATGACCATCCATCTTCACCGGGGCGATCTTCCCGACGGTCTCGATCTCGGTCCCGTCATCGCCGTCGATACCGAGACCATGGGCCTTCTGACGGCCCGCGACCGCCTGTGCCTGGTTCAGCTTTCCGCAGGCGACGGCGATGCCCATCTCGTGCAGATGCCCCGGGCGCCGCGCCCCCTTTCAGCCCCCAACCTCGCCCGACAGCTTGGCGATCCCGAACGGCTGAAGCTGTTTCATTTCGCCCGTTTCGATCTGGCGGCGCTGAAGCACTGGCTGAACATCGACTGTGCGCCGGTCTATTGCACCAAGATCGCCTCGCGCCTGGTCCGCACCTATACCGACCGCCACGGGCTCGCCGATCTGACCCGCGAGCTTCTGGGGGTGGAGCTTTCCAAGCAGCAGCAGTCCTCCGACTGGGGCGCGCCGACCCTGAGCACGCAGCAGCAGAGCTATGCGGCGTCCGATGTGCTGCATCTGCACCGGCTGCGCGACACCCTCGATACGATGCTTGCCCGCGAAGGCCGCATGGCCCTGGCCGAATCCTGCTTCGCGTTCCTTGCGCATCGGGTGGCGCTCGATCTCGGCGGCTGGGCAGAGCAGGATATCTTCGCCCATTGAGGGGCCATGGCGGGGCGCGCCTCCTGTCGCGCCTCCTGCATGCTGTGCAGGCGGGCTACCGGCCTTCCTTCCCCGCCTTCCTCTCCACCGATCCCCCTTCCGTCTCGCCCGGCCCATCCGCCAATGCCCGGCGCAGATGCTGTCGCAACTGCGGCAAATCTGATACAATCCGCCCCGTCGCGGAAATCGCCGTCATGGCCCTGACCGATCGAGTACGCATCCCGAACCCCAACCTTCCGCCACCCTTGCCGAGGCATCCCTGTCCATCATGGCCGCAAAGCCCGAAACCGCCCCTTCCCCATCGCAGAGCTCGGCGCAGGAACGCGCTGCGGCGGCCCACGATCTCGACGCCATCCGCGAGGTGATCGCCCTGGAAGCGCAGGGGCTCGCCGCCCTTCGCGACACGGTGGACGAATCCTTCCTCAAGGCGCTGGACCTGATCGTCGAAACCCGGGGACGGGTGATCGTCTCGGGCATGGGCAAGAGCGGTCATATCGCCCACAAGCTTGCCGCTACCCTCGCTTCCACCGGCACGCCCGCCCTCTTCGTGCATCCGGCCGAGGCAAGTCACGGCGATCTCGGCATGATTACCCGCGACGATTCGGTCCTGGCGATTTCCAACTCCGGTGAAACCGCGGAACTTTCCGATATCGTCGCCCATACCCGCCGTTACGGCCTGCCGCTGATCGCCATCACCGCCAACCGGAACAGCGCGCTCGCGAAATCCTCCGATCTCGTTCTCGTTCTTCCCGAGGCAACGGAAGCCTGCCCCATGGGGCTTGCCCCGACAACCTCGACCACCATGACCCTCGCCCTCGGTGATGCGCTGGCCATCGCCCTTCTCAAGCGCCGGCGGTTCAACGATGCCGATTTCCGCCTGCTGCATCCCGGAGGCCAGCTGGGCCGCGCCCTGCTCAGGACCGGCGACATCATGCATACCGGCCTTGAGGTACCCACCGTGGCGCCCGACGACACCATGGATCAGGTGCTTCTGGTCATGACCGCCAAGCATTTCGGCTGCGCCGGCGTCGTCGAGGATGGCCGCCTGGCCGGGATCATCACCGATGGCGATCTCAGGCGGCACATGGCGCCCGATCTGCTGCAAACCCCGGCAGCGCGGATCATGACCCGCGAACCGGTGACCGTTACCCCCGACATGCTTGCCGCCGAAGCCCTGGCGATCCTGAACGACCGGGCGATCACCGCGCTGTTCGTGGTGGACAACGGACGCGTCGCCGGCATCCTGCATATTCACGACATCCTTGCTGCGGGGATCGCATGACAGGCGGCCACGCCTTCCCGTCTGCGGAGAGGATCTGACCGTGGCTCTCCAGGCTGCCGACAGGCAGGCCGACGGGGCCCCGCAACGCGGGGGCGGCCCTGCGGGATCGCGGCCCGGCTGGCCGCGGCGCCCGACGGCCGTGTCCTCGCGGCACAGCCGCACCGTGACCCTGCTGAAGCTCGCCGTTCCCCTGACGGCAGTAGGGCTGGTTCTTCTTCTGATGCTGTGGGCGCAATGGAGCGGGCACGACAGGCTGTCCGATGCGGAGCCACTGGTCAGCTCCGAGGACAGCCAGGCCCTGGCCATGCTCAACGCCCGCTATGCCGGCACCAACCGGCAGGGCCTGCCCTATCTGATCACCGCTGAACAGGCGCTTCAGGACAATCCCGACGC
>JBJHAU010000179.1:0-4767 GCA_050480665.1 Alphaproteobacteria bacterium
CTTTGTTTGTGGCGGCGGTGACCACCCCGCTGCGACCACTGTGACCACTGCGCCCACTGTGACCACTCCGCCCAAGGGCAAGCCCGACAAGAGATCGTGCCTCCTTCAGCGCGCCATCGCCGCCGCTCCCATGGCGTGCCGCGGGTTGCGGTGCCCCGTCCGCGACGGCAAAGATCACCGTGAAATCCGCAACCAGCGCCCGATCAATGGCCCGGGCCGCGACATCGAGGGTCTTTTCCGGCTCCATTTCATCGCGAATGGTGCGCACGATATGGCCGAACAGGCGTTCGCGGGCATGGGCACGGGCCAGATCGCCATCGCGGCGTCGGCTTTCGGTCTCGTCACGGCACACCCCGCGCGCCCCCGCCCAGGATCCATCGCGGGCAAGGATCGGCCGGACACTCGCCACCATGCAGGCCATCGTGCCATCGGCACGCCGGAACCAGAGCTCGGCATCATGCAGCGGATGGCGGGCACAGAAGGGGCTGGAATTGGCGGGCGCGCCGCCGGGATCATGGTCGGCGATGAAGCTTTCCGGACGTTTTCCGATCAGGGCTTCGGCCGGCCAGCCCAGGGCCCCGGCCGGCGAGACGAAGATGAACCGGCCATCGGCCCCCACCTCCCAGGCGAAATCGCTGGAGATTTCCACAAGATCCTTGAACCGCTGTCGCGATTCGGCCAGCGCCGTACGCAGATTGTGATCGAGGGCCGAATCCCACCCGGTCCCCAGCACCATGCCCTGCCCCAGAGGAACGAGGATGAGTTCGAAACGGTGGCAGCGATCCGCGGCCTCGATCTCGACCGTTTCCACCGCGCCATGCCCCGAGGCGCTCACCTGCCTCAGGGTTGCAAGAAGCGTCGGCACCCTGCCGGATCGGAGCGCCTCGGAAAGGGGGGCCGCACGCGGGTTGGACCGCAGAACAGCCCCCCCGGCATCGGCCAGGAATGCCGGGGCCGGCAACAGAGCGGGATCGATCCCGGGGGAAGGCCCGGATCGCCTTGCCCGGAATGCGCCGAAACGCCGGAACAGGGACGGAAGCATCACAGAATCCTCTTGCCCGGCGATCCGAGACGGACCGGTTTCGGCGCCTCGAAGCTTGCAATATCGAAGGATGGGCGACCGAAAAGATACCCCTGACCGAAGGCGATCCCGCAGTCGCGCAGGAAACCGACCGAGCGTTGATCCTCCACCATTTCGGCAATGGTGGTGATCCCCAGTTCCGCACACAGGCCCGACATGGCCCGCAGGAAGGCCTTTCCCTTCTTCGAGTCCAGGGCTTCGCGCACATAGGCGCCATCGATCTTGACGATATCCACCTCCAGCCTGCGCAGATATTCGAAGGCCGCAGATCCGGCCCCGAAATCGTCGAGGCAGACCATGTGCCCGGCCCGGCGCAGCTTCTGGATGGCCGCGTTGACCCGGTCAAGATCCCGGATCTTCGCCGATTCGGTGATCTCGAACAGGATCGCCTGGCGCTCCCCTGTGAAGGATTGCAGCATCGATCCCAACGCGGCGAGGAAATGCGGCGAATTGATCGAGGTTCCCGAAAGGTTGACCGCCACCTTGTATCGGAACCCCTGAAGATGGGTGCTTTCGAGCCATTCCAGAACCTTGGCGCATACCGCCAGATCGAAATCGCGAATGAGCCCTGTCTGCTCGGCGAAAACGATCGTTTCATAGGGGCTGGACTGAAGGGGAAGATCACCCAGCCGCACCAGAGCCTCGAAATGATGCGGGCGTCCGGTCGCCAGATCGACGATCGGCTGAAAGGCCATGCGGAAATTCGCCGTGTCCAGAAGGCTCTTGAAGGATTCGATGCGGCTGCGGGTGCTGCGCATCAGGGCTTCAAGCCCCTGGGTCAGACTCTGAAGATTGAACTCGTCCGGATCTTCGACCGAAAAACGGTTGAAGATGTAGGCAAGCGCCTTGGCGCTTTCCTCATGCGCCTCGGGAAGGGTCCCGACCTCCATGGTGGCCTTGCGGATCCGCACACCCCGGCCGGAAGGATCCGCGTTGCGGGCCAGATCGCCAAGCCGCCTGACCAGGGAATCCACATCAAGGCTCGATCGATGGATCAGGCTGTAGTTTTCGGGATCGATTTCGCTGGCCATCTCTCCGGCAATGGCGCTTGAACGCAGCGTTCCGCCGATGGATTCCGCAAGCCGTGTCGCGGCCTCGTCGTCGAGCCGATCCTTGAGGGAATCGAGCGCATCGAGCCGCAACATCGTCATTCGGGAGTCAATCCCGTCGCGGGCGAGAGCCGTGAGGTGCTGTCCCGCGTTCCTCGCAAAGCTTTCCGCATCCGGAAGGCCCGATGCCGTGGGCCTTGCCCCCTCCGCACGCGGCAGCGCCATGCCCGAGAGGGAGGCCGCATCGGCCATCCTCAGGCCAAGGAAGAAATGACCGGCCATGGATGGAAGCTGGTAACCCAGCAGGGTCATCGGCGGCGTGACCCCGTAACGTCCCTGAAGCCGGACGACCAGACCGCCGAGGCGGCGTCCCCCCCCGGCCAGGCTGAGCGCGTCCTCGACCATGGGACGGTCGGCCGGGGCGGCAAGGTCAAGGAAGGAGAGCCCCGCCAGCTGTTCCGGTTCGCGGCCAAGCAGGGGCTGGGTGGCGCCTGCCGCGAACTGGATGCGTCTGCTGTCATCGAGCTCAAGAAGGATGTCGGATGAGGAAAAGGCAAGGGCGACGAAGGTATCCCGCTCCTTGCGCAAGCGTTCGGCCCTTTCGGGCGTATGAATCTGTCCCTGCGTCGTGGCCATGCCCCGGTTCCTGTCGCGCCTGACGATCGGCCCCGCCGGAACGACAGCCCCGCCCCGCCCCGTCGCATGATCATGCCCACGGGGCGCGGAACGAATCGCTCCGATGTGTGGCAGGTCGATGCGGCGTCGGCCGATGTCTCCCCCCTGGAACAGCCTAGAATCGAGGCCTTAAGGAAGGGTTACGCCATGAAGGATGGCGCAGACGATGATCTCTGCACCCTTGCGGGATGGCGGATTCCCCCCATATCAGGAGGCGGATCGGGTTCGGGCCGGGCGCCTTGTCTGCGCCCTTTATCCCTCGCCTGCCCGAGATCGCCGCCTTTCAGGAGCGCGCCATGCCAATGCCTTCATCCCCTGCACCGCCAGCGCCACTGAGCGGCCCCGAGGCAGAGGGACGATCCGGTGCGAGAGGCGATCCTGTCCTTCATGATCCTGCCTTCCGCGATATCGCCCACTGGGTCTTCGATCTCGACAACACTCTCTATTCCGCCCGGTGCCGGATCTTCGAACAGGTGGATCAGAGGATGGGAGCCTTCATCGCCGAACATTTCGGCCTGGATCCGGTGGCCGCGCGAGGGATGCAGAAGGCCTATTACCGGCGCTACGGCACCACCTTGCGTGGCCTGATGCTGGAACATGGCATCGATCCCCGCGCCTATCTCGACTATGTACACGATATCGACCTTGCCGTGGTAGAACCGGCGCCGGGGCTGGATTCGGCCCTCGCGGCGCTGGAGGGGCAGAAGACCATCTTCACCAATGCTAGCCGCGCCCATGCCGAACAGGTGATCGACCGGCTGGGCATTGCCCGCCATTTCTCGGCCATCTTCGACATTCACGACGCGGATTACATTCCCAAGCCCTCGCCGGAGACCTTCCGCACCTTTGTCTCCCGCCACGGGATCGAGGGCCCCCGCGCGGTGCTGTTCGAGGATACCGCCGCCAACCTTGCACCGGCCGCAGCGCTCGGCATGACCACGGTTCTCGTCATCCCCGGAGAGGAGGGCGTGACCAACGATCCCGGATCCGACCACATCCATCATGTCACCGACGATCTCGCCCGCTGGCTCGACGCCGTGATCAGGGCCCGGCAAGGCCCCCTGCCCGGCCCGGAAGCAGCCCCGAACAGTTGACGCCGGCCCACCTGTCGGACAGAGTGAGCCGGCACGGTGCGCCCTTTCTTGCGGATGGCCACGGCCTTCGCTGCCGGACGCGCCCCCCATCCCCGGGATGACCCCGGAGATCAACCCCTGACAACGAGGCATCACAGGCGATCATGGCACCAGACGAGCTTGAGCGCGTCATCGACGCGGCATGGGAAGAACGCGACGGCATCAACAGCGACACCAGCGGCCCGGTGCGTGATGCCGTGGAGACGACGCTGGACCTTCTGGACAGCGGAAGGCTGCGGGTCGCCGAAAAGGGTGCCGAGGGCTGGATCGTGCATCAATGGGCCAAAAAGGCGGTGCTGCTCTCCTTCCGGCTTGCCGACATGACGCCGATCCCGGGCGGGCCCGAGGATCCGGCCCGGGGACCAAGCCCCTGGTTCGACAAGGTGCCGTCGAAATTCGCCGGCTGGTCCGATAGCGATTTCCGCAAGGCCGGATTCCGGGCGGTGCCCAATTGCGTGGTCCGCCGTTCCGCCTATATCGCCCCCGGTGCGGTGCTGATGCCGAGCTTTGTGAATCTCGGCGCCCATGTCGGCGAAGGCACCATGGTGGACACCTGGGCCACGGTCGGTTCCTGTGCCCAGATCGGGCGCAACTGCCACCTTTCCGGCGGAGTCGGAATCGGCGGGGTTCTGGAACCGCTTCAGGCCGGGCCTGTCATCATTGAGGATGGCTGCTTCATCGGCGCCCGCTCGGAGGTGGCCGAGGGTGTGGTGGTGGAAGAAGGCGCCGTGCTGTCCATGGGTGTTTTCCTTGGCGCCTCGACCAAGATCGTCAACCGCGCCACCGGAGAGATTCTGGTCGGCCGGGTGCCCGCCTATTCGGTGGTGGT
>JBJHAU010000180.1:0-4756 GCA_050480665.1 Alphaproteobacteria bacterium
ATCATGCAGGACACCGTCGGCATAAACCACCTGCCAGAGCATCTCGACCATCTCGATCCGTTCGTCATGGCTGAAGCCATCCTTCAGGACGCGGGTAAAGGCCAGCCACTGCGTGGAATCGGCCACCGCCTGCTCGGCCTTGGCGATCAGCGCCCGTGTTTCCTCGGCAGAGAGGGAGAAGCGCGCGCTCAGCAGGTCGAACACATGGGCCCGCTCACGATCGTCGAAGGTTTCATCCATCATCGCCGCTTCCACCAGAAGGGCGGCCGCGGCCACGCGGACCGTTTCATCGTGGGATGTCGGGTCCGAATCCTCGGGCGTGGCGGCGGTGCGCCGGAACAGGGCGGTGATGCGATCGATCATCGGCGCAGTCCCTACCATGCCGCCGGGCGGGCGGCAAGCCCGCCGCCAAAGGGCGATGATCGGGCTTGATGCAGGGCCAACGAGGCGCGATCATCGTCCCATGTGCCCATCCGGATCCCATGACCAGGATACCCCTTCCCCGCCCGTGACGCCCCGTGGGGCCCGTCACGCGCCCCACACCCTGCGCAACCGGGCGCCGATCCTTGCCATCCTTCGCAAGGCTCTGGCCGGATCCCGCCGGGTTCTGGAAATCGGCTGCGGCACGGGCGAACAGGCCCCGTACTTCTGCGCCGCACTCGACCACCTGACCTGGCTCGGCAGCGATGGCGATCCGGAAGCCGTCGCCTCGGCCGCCCTCTGGCGCGAGGCGGCCGCCAACCCCCGGCTTCTGCCCCCCCTTGTTCTCGATGCGGCCCGCGCCGACTGGCCCCTGCCCGAGGGGTTTCACCCCGACGCCATCCTTTCCATCAACATGCTGCATATCGCCCCGCCAGAAGCGGGGGAAGGGCTGCTCGCCGGGGCGGGCCGCCTGTTGCCGCCTCACGGACCGCTGATTCTCTACGGGCCGTTTCACCGGAAGGACGAACCCACCGCCCCTTCCAACATCGCCTTCGATACCGCCTTGCGCGCCAGCAACCCCTCCTGGGGGCTGCGCCACCTCGAAGCGGTAACCCTGGCCGCCCGGGATCATGGCCTGATCCACGATCAGACCCATGAGATGCCGGCGAACAACCTGATGATCGTGTTCCGCAAGGCCGCTGCCGCCGCCCCTTCGCGCTCACCCGCCGTGTGAGGAATCGCCCGGGGCATTCCGCAGCCGGTCGAGCGCCCGACGCGCGGCCTTGGTCGGACGCCCCGCCCCCCTTGCCCGCAGCGCGACCGGAACCGGGGCCGGGCCGTCGGCGCGGCTTGAGGGCGGCCCGGTTTCCGGGCGGCCGGGCGAGGGAGGATCAAGATCCTCATAGAGGGTACGAGCCTCGACCGCCGGCCCCCGGCGCCAGCCCGCCGCCACGACCCTGATCACCCGGATATGCGGGCCGCAGGGAAAGGTCAGGACATCGCCGGGCCGGACCAGCGCATGGGCCTTGGTCAGCCGCGTGCCATTCAGCCGGACCCGGCCCTCGCCGCAATGGCGCGTCGCCAGGCTGCGAGTCTTGAAGAATCGCGCCTGCCACAGCCACTTGTCGACGCGAATGCCCGATGACGGCGGCGCGGTCGCTTCATCCCTCATGCCGAAGCCTGCGCAACCCGGCGAAAGGCGACTGCGGATTCACCGCTTCCTTGCCCCTGCGCGAAGGCCGAACCGCTCCGGGCGGGGCGCCCTGCCTGCGGCGGCGTGTTCCGCCCGGGATCAGCGAGAGAGCAGCGCCCTCGGCGGAGGCACGCGCCCGGAATCCCAGCGCAAGCAGAACCCCGATCAGATCCTCGAGGCTGCCGCCGGCCAGCCGCTGCAAGGACCGGCCCGAACCATGCGCCTTCTCACGCGCCAGCCTGCGGGCGGTGAAGGCCAGCTGTTCCACGCGGGCGCAGGACAGCACACGAGGCCCCAGAACCCTGTAGCCGCAGGCCAGATAGAGCGACTCCGCGAGGCCCGGATCCCGGGCCAGACTGGCGGGCGCCCCGGACAGGGCCGTCTGGGCCGCTTCGGCGGCCGGGGCCGCCTGGCCTTCGCCATGGGTGTGAAGCGACCAGAGCAACGCCCGGAGAGACACGGCCTCCGGGCTGGCGATTCCGTCGAGAAACACGGATTCGGTACCAAGGCGCACCCCGAATCGGGCAAGACAGCGCCGGGAAGGCTTGTCCAGCCCTTCGAGCAAAGGAACAAGACGATCCCGCGGAACCGCGCCGAGGGATTCGGAGAGCTGAAACAAGATGCCGCGAACCGCCGCCGGGATCGTCTGTGGCGGCCGGGCGGCGGCCAGCAGCGGGCCAAGATGGGTCGCGAGATGCTCCGCCCACCAGGCCTCGAGCCGCGCCTTGAGCCGTTCGATGTCGCCCTGGCCAAGAGACTCGTCGTGGAGATGGCGGATTTCCGGCGCGAGTGCATCCCGCCCCGGGCCAAGCCTCGCCACCGCCTCTCCGCACCACAGGATCCGCCCCGCAGCATCGAGCTGAAGGGACGAGTCCTCTCTGGCGATCCTGCCCACCCTTGCCTTCAGCTCCGGCAGAAGGGCACGGCGTGCCGCGCCATGCAGGATGCGCGCCGACAGGCGGCTTTCCGTGGCGGATTCGGGGCGGAAGCGCAAGCCATCCACACGCCCGGCGAAATGGCCTTCGATCGTGACCAGCCCGTCTTCCGCGACCGTGGCCAATGGCCCTGCGCCCGAAGCGAGGCCGCGCACCAGAGCGGTGGTGCGGCGATCGACGAAGCGCTGGATCAGGCGCTCGTGCAGGGCATCGGACAGGCGATCTTCAAGACTGCGGGTCTGCACCTGCCAGGTGCCGGCCTCGTCCAGCCAGTCGTTGCGATGGGCGATATAGGCCCAGACCCGCACCTGCTCGATCCGGGCTGTCAGGGTCTCGATGTCGCCATCCTTCCTGTCGAGCCGATTGATCCGGGCGGCGATCCAGTCATGGGCCAGACGTCCGGAGTGCGCGATCTGCCGATAGACGGTGTCGAGAAACCGAAGGTGCTGAGTCCACATCCCCCGGCGGAAGTTCGGGATCCGGCAGATCTCCCACAGGAGCCGGAGCGTGTCGGGTCCGGTCAGGGTCTGGCGGATCTCCGCATCCGCCGCGAGCTGCTTCAGGGCCATGTGATCGAACGCATCACGCACCGGGATCAGGCCCGGGGCCTCGGGGCGGCGTTCCAGCGACTCCAGAAGGGCCTCGACGCTGGCGAAGGAAAGTGCCGTGTTCCGCCAGATCAGGCTCTGCACCGGATCGAATCGATGGGCTTCAAGTCGCGCCACGAGATCGGGCGCAAGGGGCCCGGCCTCCATGGTGGTTCCGAAGGTGCCGTCGGCCATGTGGCGGCCGGCCCGCCCGGCGATCTGTCCCAGCTCGGCAGGGCTCAGCGGACGGCGGCGACGGCCGTCGAACTTGCCAAGCTCGCCGAAAGCGAGATGGGCAATATCCATGTTGAGCCCCATGCCGATGGCATCGGTGGCCACCAGATGATCGACCTCGCCTGCCTGGAACATCGCCACCTGGGCATTGCGTGTGCGCGGGCTGAGCGCGCCCATCACCACCGCCGCACCGCCGCGCTGACGACGCAGCAGTTCGGCGATCCCGTAGACCCCTTCGGCGGAAAAGGCGACGACCGCGCTGCGCCGGGGCAGCCGGGTGATCTTGTGAACACCGGCATGGAGGAGACGCGACAGGCGCGGACGGCTGGTCAGGACACAGCCGGGCAGGAGACGGCGCAAGGCGCCGGCCATGGAATCCGACCCCATCAGCATGGTTTCGGCATAGCCGCGGGCGTTCAGGATCCGATCGGTGAAGATGTGGCCGCGTTCGGGATCGGCGGCAAGCTGAACCTCGTCGATGGCAAGAAAGGCCACCTCACGCGAGAGCGGCATCGATTCGACGGTGCAGAGGAAATAGGCGGCCCCGGGCGGGACGATCCTTTCCTCTCCGGTCACCAGCGCCACCCGTTTCGGCCCCTTGACGGCGACCACCCGATCATAGGCCTCCCGCGCCAGAAGGCGCAGCGGAAACCCGATCATGCCCGAGGCATGTGCCATCATCCTCTCGATGGCGAGATGCGTCTTGCCGGTATTGGTAGGGCCGAGCACCGCCGTGACGGCCCCTCCCGGCGGTGGGCCGGGCGTCATGGCCGGGCCCGCTCAGTGCCCCTGTTTCTCGTTATGTTCGCGGGCCTGGCGTTCCAGCGCCTCGAAGGCATCGCGCAGGGCAACATAGACATCCTCATGGGCATGGTTGGTCGTATCCGCCTGCCGCACCACGATATCGCCCTTCGGCACATGAAGATCGAGGGTGAACTGAAACAGCTTTCCCTTCCTGCTGTGATGATGCGGCGCCGACACCGTGACATCGAGACCGGTCGCCCGCGGGGCGAATTTGGCCAGGCGGGCGGCGCGTTCACGAATGCGGGTCTCGACCGCTTCCGAGTGATCGACTCCGTGAAAGGTGATCTTGACAGGCAGGTCTTCATTCAGGGACATGCAATCCTCCAGCGTTACGAACCATGCCTTCTCAGCCTATCATCCGCACCGCCCTTCAGGAAGGGCTTCGCCCGGCTCCGGAAGGCAGGGCCAGACGCGACGGGCCAGAATCCGTCATAATCCTTCAGAATCCGCGAGGATCCCTCAGAATCCGAAGGTGTGATCGAGGCTGAAGGCGCCGTTTGCGGCTTCCAGCCCGTGGAAGCCGAACAGGCGGCAGGTGGTGTCGCGGATGATGACATAGCCGCCCGCACACTGGTCTGCGC
>JBJHAU010000181.1:0-4741 GCA_050480665.1 Alphaproteobacteria bacterium
TCCCAGGGCACCTGTTCGCCATCACGGTAGCCGAGCGCCCAGGCCAGCCCCCCGCTGGTGGTGGCGACGGCTTCGAATCCGGCATCCTCGAACAGGCGTGCGCTCAGGGCATCCCAGGCATTGGCAAGCAGGAGAGGGGGTGGGGCTTCGTGGTGGCGGCGGCGGAAGGCCTCGGCCTTGCGGGCCTGTTCCATCCGGGCTTCGGGCTGTTCGGACATCATGACCGGGCTTCCTCGCAGGATCGGCTCAGAAGCGTTGCGCCCTGAGCACGGAACATTCGGTGACCGAGACCACGCCGATATGGTTGGACAGGACCGGCAGGACCGCTTCCAGAAGCGGATCAAGGCGTTGCGGCTGGATGATGCAGATCATCGCGATCATGCCGCCTGCGCGCGAGACCTCGCCTTCACGGCTCCAGGCTCCGGAGCGCCCGGAACCGCCCAGCACCGGAAGGATGGTGTAGCCGCTGATCCCGGCGGCCTCGACGGCGCGAACCAGCCGCTCTTCCATCGGGGCTTCGATGATGATTTCCACTCGCCTGGCTTCGTGAGTCTGCATGGAACAGCTCCTGCATCGCGGTGTTCGTTCGCTGGGGCCCCTATCCGGCCAGCCTTCCGGCGGCCCAGATATACACGGGAATGCCGAGGATCAGGTTGAAAGGGAAGGTCACCCCAAGCGAAAGGGTCAGGTAGATCGCCGGATTGGCCTTCGGCAGGGCGACACGCATCGCCGCCGGGACGGCGATGTAGGAGGCCGAGGCGCCGAGCGTGGTCAGCAGGGCGATGCCGCCCATGGACAGGCCGATCAGCATCCCCGTGGCGGCGGCCATGGTGCCGCCGATCAGCGGCATCAGGAAGGCGAAGCCGATCACAGGAGCCGACAGGGATCGGCGCCCCCGGCGCAGGCCGCGCCCGGCCACCAGCCCCATGTCGAGCAGGAACAGGCAGAGCAGGCCCATGAACGGGGTGACGACCAGGCCGGAGATCCGCTCCAGCCCCTCGCCCCCTGTGAGCCAGCCGATCAGGAAGCTTCCGAGCAGCAGGACGATCGAGCCGTTCAGCAGGATCTGCCGCCACAACCCGGCGTCGAGCTCCTCGCTGGCGGGGGCGCCTGCGCCGTTCCCGGAACGATTGGCGAGCCACAGGGCGGTCAGGATGGCCGGGGCTTCCATGATCGCCGCGACCGCGACCATATAGCCCTCGAAATCGATCCCTGCGGCCATCAGGGCGGTGCTGGCGGCGACGAAGGTGACGATGGAGATCGAGCCGTAATGGGCGGCGATGGCGGCGGCGTCAACTCGTGACAGGGTGCTGATGGCGCGCAGCAGCAGGAAGGCCACCAGCGGAATGGCCGCCGAAAGCAGCCCGCCTGCCAGAAGGGCCAGAAGAAGGCGGCCGTTCAGCCCGTATTCGGCGACGCTCACGCCGCCCTTGAAGCCGATGGCAAACAGCAGATACAGCGAAAGCGCCTTGGCCACCGCCTCGGGCACCGAAAGATCGGAGCGCGCCATGGCGGCGGCGAATCCGAGCACGAAGCTCAGAACCATGGGCGAAAGAAGGTTCTCGGCGGCCATGGCGAACATCGGGCCCATCGCGCAGCATCTCCACGTTTTGTCCGCGTCTTCGACCGGGCTCCGGCGGCGGGGCCGCCATCGCTGTCGCCATCGCCATGGCCATGGGACCGGCAGGCCACTTTATACGCGAATTGCCGCCCCGATGCCAAGGGGGGCGATCAAGGCGTTGATCGCCATCTGTTTTCTTCGGGAAAGGGTTCCCGTCCGCGAATGGGTCGGGAGCGGAGGGGGGCGTTTCGGGAGATTCTTCCGGGCGACCGAAGGCGCGCGCCGGAGGCAAGGCGGCCCGCGCGTTCGCTCTGCGATCGGGGATGTGATCCAGAGCAGGTGCGCGGGCCGGAAGGACGAGGCCCCCTGGTTGTGGTTGGCCGTCGGCCGGTGCCCTGACCTAGCGGGCCTCCTCGATCATCGTGTTCAGATCGCGCGCGAGGTCGGGGTCGTGTTGGGCCGATTGATGAATGGCGTTATACTCCTCAAGGCTCAGCCCCTGATCCTCGATGGCTTCGATCATCTTTTCCGTGGCCTGCTGGCGTACGGATTCCCTTTCGGCCTCGGAGCCCGCCGCTTCCATGCGGGGAAGAAAGTCGGTGTTGATCCGCTCCACCTCGACGATGGCGGCGGCAAAGGATCGAAGATCACGCTCGTCATAGGCCTGACTTTCGGGCAGGGCCTGTTGTTGCCCCAGTTGTTGACCCAGTGCGGGAGAAACCGGCTGGGCGAGAAGGCCAAGGACCAGCAGCGGTGCCGCCAGCATGAGAAGGAAGGGGCGGAGGGTGGATTTCGATGTCATGTCAGTCACGGGAACTCCTTGAGCCTGTCATGGGTGGATGATGGGTGAATCACGGATGAATCCGGGGGGCAGTCTCGAACGCGATTGGCATCGCCCGAAGCCCGGCCCCCTTGTCCGGGGGTGGTGCAGTGTCGGCGCGGTGAGTGAGACAGCCACGACACAACCACGACACAACCCCGGCGGCCCTTGGGCCTGACTCATGAGACAGGGGCAGGCCGGGAGAAGTTCCCGGCCCGCATCCATCCCCATGAAGCGCGGGGCTTGCGTGCGGCTGAAGGGGGACGCCTGGAGATTGTGGAGGGAGGCTTGTGGAAGGATGAAGCATCCCTTCGCGACAAGGCTGGAACGGTTTTCGGATCCGCTGGAACTTTTTCTGCCCCGGTCCTGTCCTGTCAGTAATCCGGGTTTGCCGAGCGTATGCACCATGAAGCCAGGTTCATGAGGGAAGACGAGGAAGACAGGAATCTGAAACGACTCATCGCCGGCGAGATTCCGAGCCTCAGGCGGTATGCCAGAACGCTTGTTCCGGAACCGTCGGCGGCCGATGATCTTGTGCAGGACAGCCTTGAACGCGCCCTCGTGAAGCGCCATCAGTGGCGCCGGGAGGGCAGCATCCGGGGCTGGCTCTACACCATCATGACGCGCCGGTTCTTCAACCAGAAGACGGGGTGGATGCGCTGGCGTCGCCAGGTTTCCCTTGAAGCGGACGGGGAAGGGGCCGGTGCCGGAGCCGTCCTCTCCCAGCCGGCGCGGCAGGATGATCTTCTCTCGGCGCGCGATGCCGTGGATGCCATGGCGATCCTGCCTTCGGAACAGCGGGCCGCGGTGGCCCTGACCGTGATCGAAGGGTTTTCCTATGACGAGGCCGCGCGGATTCTGCGGGTGCGGCTTGGAACCCTGCGTTCACGGCTGTTCCGTGGCCGGGAGCGGCTTCGCGAGCTGATCGTTCAGAAGAAGGCGCCGGTGCGCCTGCGCAGGATCAAGTGACATGGCACGCATGACACGGCTTTCCGAATGGCAAATCCGGGCCGAATGGGAAATCCTGGAACGTGCCGATGGCGATGCCGCCCCCGGGCGCCGTTCGCCGGAGCGCGGCGCAGGCGAGGCAACGGCCTTCCCCGATCGCGAGGCGAGGATCGCCGATTATCGGCATCATGCCGCCCTTCTGCGCGAGGCCTATGGGCCGATTCTCGACGAGCCCGTTCCCGATCGCCTGCGCGACACGCTGCGCCGTGCCGAGACTGTCCACCACGGGCCCCGTCTTGCCCGCGTCGCGGCGGTCGTGGCCCTGATGGGCCTGTCGGGGGCCATGGGCTGGCTTGCCGGTCATGATCTTCGTGGCCCCCATGATTCCCGCGCTCCCCATGCCGGACCGGCCCTGCAATCCGGCCTGCCCGTTCAGGAGGCTCCCCCCCGGCTGGCCGCACCCCAATGGCCGGAACATCCGGTCGAGGCCAGCCCTTCGGCGTTCAACGCGAAGACAAATCCCGCCGCCGTGCCTGTTGCGCCTTCGCTGGCGGTGCCACGGCACGAGAAGGGCGGGGGAGATGACATCCCGGCTCTTCCCACGCTTGCCGTGCACTAGGAGGCCGCCCCGCCCGTACGGGCCTCAGACCCTTGCGAAGACGAGACGGGTTCCCCGGGCCTGCATCAGCGGGCGGGACCGGCCAAGGTGGTTCAGGAAGCGCCAGACCCCCGGACAGGCGGGGGAGAAATCGTGCCACACGATGATTCCCCCCTCCCGGGCCATGCGGAAGGCCTTTTCGCTGTCGCTTCGGACATAGGATTCCGCGTGGCTGCCATCGATGAAGATCAGATCGCAGGTTCCGGCATAGGGGGTTTCGTCGAAGGTCTTGCTGTCGCCGAAGAGCTGGCGGATCTTGCCGGCGACCGGGGTGTCCTCGTAGACGAACCGGGTATGGACGGATTCCCCGGCGGCGATCTTCGCCCAGCGTTCGGAATCCGGATCGTCATCGGCCGGCTGATAGCTGTCGAGCGTGTCCGGTGACAGGGTCAGGGTGATGATTTCCGCATCCTCCGGCGCATTGCGTGCCAGAAGATAGGCCGTGCGTCCGCTGCAGGTGCCGAACTCGAAGATCCGCCGCGCCGATTTGGCGAGAACACAGAGAATCCACGCTTCGGTATCAGAAGTGGTGGCGGTGGATCCGGTATCGCCGATCAGGGCGACTTCGGTCTCGACACCATAGCCGAGGGGGCCAGCCCTGAACACGGGATCGATCTCGGACGGGGCGACCTCGCGCACCGGCGAGCGATCGAACAGCGGCCGCCCCTTGCGCCGCCGCCGTTCCCTGAGCCCCCACGCCACGGCATAGGCCAGGGCCGCCAGCGCGGCGAGAAGGGCCAGGGCAAGGACAAGG